>JBJESH010000138.1:0-15719 GCA_051882695.1 Oscillospiraceae bacterium
GATGACATTATCATTTGGACATAACCGCTTGCAACAATAGGAAGTGAAAGCTTTAGATATGAAGAAATGCGGTTTATGCGAGGTTTGCCGCTTGGAAGTGCAGAAAATCGTTTGTGTTCGGGATAATATTTTACTATGTAAAAAATGCAGCTTATAACCTCTCCGAAAAGGATCGCTCCCGAAATCAGAATATAAATGCTTAGACCTTTGTCAAGCAGAAAAATCACACCTGCGGTCAGAGCTGTCCATTTTGAAGCAAATTCAATAATATCGCCAAGGCAGGGAATATTAACATTCCGTACAGCATTGAAATATCCTTTGATGCAGGAACCGAAAGCCGCAGGAGGCAGTGAAAAGGCAATTATTTTTACCGACATTGCAAGTTCGGCTTCTCCCGAAGCATATTCCGCAATTATTCTTGCAAGTCCGAATGAAGCCAAAGAAAAAGCTGTTGATAGTATAAGCGAAAATCCTGTTGACAAACGCATTATTCGTGAAACATTTTTGTTCCCTGCACCGATTTCTTCGGAAACGAAACGGCTTGTTGATATAAATATGTTGCCGTTGGCGAGTACCATGATAAATCCGAACAGCGAAAAAATAAGCGTCATAACTCCAACAGAAGCTGTACCAAGCTTGTTGGATATCAAAATGTTGAGCCATAGTCCGAGCCCTTGTAAAATAAATGAAACGGCAGTAAGCCGTGCAGTATCTTTTGCAATACGGTTCATAAAAATTTTCACTGTTTGCACCTCATTTCTTAGTTATATTTATGAAAATACTAAAAAATCTATGTATGCTGTTGCTATTTTAATAAAAATTGGATATAATAAAATATGTATGCAATAATTGTTATGGAGATGAAGCTTACAATGACAAAAGCGGAAAGATTTTTCAGCAGTATTAAAAATAAAAAGGTTGCTTTTATAGGTACAGGCGTAACGAATAATGATACTATCCGTCTGTTCATAAAAAAAGGAATAGACGTGACTTTATGCGACAGAAAGACCCGTGAGCAGGTCGGAGTTCTTGCAGACGAATTTGAATCTGCAGGTGTAAAGCTTTCTCTTGGAGAAAACTATCTTAACGCGATTTACAGCTGTGATATAGTTTTCCGTGCGCCCGGCGTATATTTTAATATTCCTGAACTTAAAAAGGCTCGTGATATGGGTATTGTAGTAACATCAGAAATGGAAGTGTTCTTTGACCTTTGCCCATGCAAAATATATGCAATAACAGGTACGGACGGTAAGACCACCACAACTACAATTACCTCCGAGATACTCGAAAGAAGCGGAAAAAAGGTACATAAGGGAGGAAATATCGGCAGAGCGCTGCTTCCTATAATTGAGGATATTTCCGAGGATGACGTTGCTGTTGTTGAGCTTTCAAGCTTTCAGCTTATCAGCATGAGAAAGTCTCCTGACCGTGCTGCAATAACCAATATTTATCCCGACCATCTTAATGTACACAGTTCAATGCAGGAGTATATTGATGCAAAGAAAAATCTTATCCTGCACCAGAATGCGTTTTCCGTAACCGTGCTTAATATGGACAACGAGGAAACAAACCGTCTCAGCGAATTTGTACGCGGTAATCTTTATAAATTCAGCCGTCTTGGCAAACCCGAAAGAGGTTCATACCTTGATGATGACGGCTGGCTTTGCTTTACCGATAACGGCGTGACCGAGAAAATCGTACACAAGGACGAAATAAAAATTCCCGGCTTGCATAACGTTGAGAATTACCTTACAGCAATTTCACTTGTACACGGAGACGCTTCAAATGAAGCAATTGCCGAGACAGCAAGAGAATTCGGAGGAGTTGAGCATCGTATAGAATTTGTCAGAGAGCTTGACGGAGTAAGATATTATAATGACAGCATTGCAACAAGTCCGATAAGCGTAATTGCAGGACTTAATGCGTTTAACCGCCGTGTAATAATGATTGCAGGCGGCTCGGACAAAAAGCTTGATTACAATCAGCTTGCTGAACCTATAAACACTTACGTCAAGACTCTTGTTCTTCTCGGAGCAACCGCAGACAAAATTGAAACAGCGGTAAAAGCTTATAAGAATTACAATGAAAACGAATGCAGGATTATCAGGGTAAATACGATGGAAGAAGCTGTGGAAGCCGCAAGAAATGCTGCTTCAGGAGGCGATATAGTTACACTATCTCCTGCAAGTGCAAGCTTTGATATGTACAAGAATTTTGAAGAACGCGGCAGACACTACAAGAGTATTGTAAACTCATTTAAATAAGAGGTATAATATGGATCTGGAGAAAACGATAATTCAGCTTGCGGATACGAGCGGAGTCAGCGGCGATGAAACAAAAGCTGCTGAGCTTGCGCTTTCAATGCTGAAAGAATATACGGATGACTGTTATATAAAAAACGGAAATGTTATTGGCCATTTGGGTAAAAAAGGTGCAAAGCCTCACATTTTGATTGACGCACATATTGACCAGATAGGTTTTGTTGTAACGTATATTACCGATGACGGTTTTATAAAAATATCTAACTGCGGGGGAATTGACCGAAGACTTCTGCTTGCACAGCAGGTCACAATTTTCGGCAAAGAACCCATAACGGGAATTGTATGCGCAATTCCTCCTCACCTTGAAACTGATGAAAGCACCGTTCCCGAAATTAATGATATTTACATTGATGTTGGAATGACTAAGGCTCAGGCGGAAGAAAAAATTTCGCTCGGCGATAAGATTGTATTTTCTTCCAAATGTAAAAAAATGCAGGGTGACAGAATCACAGGTGCGGCACTTGATGACAGATGCGGAGTTTCTGCAATTTTGCGTGCCATTGAAATTATAAAGGATAAAGAGCTTAAATGCGAAGTAACGGTTATGTTCTCTACTCAGGAGGAAATCGGTGAACGAGGAGCGAAAATAGGCGCATTTGATATTGAACCTGATATTGCTCTTGCTGTTGATGTCAGCTTTGCTCTTACCGCAGATGATTCCGAGCTTAAATGCGGCAAAATGGGCAAAGGGTGTATGATAGGCTTTGCCCCGACTCTTGATAAAGAGCTTTCAGGACAGTTTAAAAAAATTGCACAGAAAAATAATATGCCGTATCAGATAGAGGTAATGAACGGCGAAACCGGAACAAATGCCGACAGATTTTCAGTAAATAAAAGCGGCGTAAAAGCAGTCACATTATCAATACCGCTGAAATATATGCATACACCTGTTGAGGTAATTTCTGTTTCGGACGTTGAAAATACAGCTCAGCTTATTGCTGCTTATCTTGAGGAGGTGGGCGTATGACGCTTGAACTTCTGAAAAAGCTTTGCCTTATTAACGGTACTTCCGGCGATGAAGGCAAGGTAAGAGACTTTATAATTTCCGAAATTTCGGGTTACTGCAATTATACCGTTGACCCTCTTGGAAGCATTATTGCATATAAAAAGGGGGCAAACCGTTCTAAGAACAAGGTTATGATCTCAGCGCATATGGATGAAGTCGGCATGATAGTTACTTCCATAAAATCGGACGGAACACTTACTGTTTCGGCAGTCGGAGGAATTGACGCTCGTGTTGCGATTGGCAGACAGGTTTTAGTCGGAGATAACGATATTGCAGGCGTAATAGGTGCAAAGGCAGTACACAATCTTTCTGCTGACGAGAAAAAAACTGCGCCCAAATTTTCATCTCTTTATGTCGATATCGGCACAGCAAATAAGGAAGAATCGGAAAAGCTTGTTTCTCTCGGTGACAGGGTACATTTTTCTTCCGAATTTCTTGCATTTGGCGATGGATATGTTAAAGGAAAAGCCATCGATGACCGCTTCGGTTGTGCCATTATGATTGAGCTTATAAGATCTGAACTCCCTTATGACTGCGTTTTCACGTTTGTGGTTCAGGAAGAGGTCGGACTCAGAGGGGCGCGTCCTGCCGCATATTCGGTTGATCCGGATTTTGCACTGGTTCTTGAAGCAACAACTGCGGCTGATATTCCGCTTGCCTCCGCTGAGAAACGCTGCTGCGAACTTGGAAAGGGCGCTGTCGTTTCACATATGGACCGTTCAACTATTTATGATAAAGAGCTTTATAATATTTCACGCAATGAATCAGAAAAGCAGGGAATAGCTTGGCAAACTAAAACAATGGTTGCAGGCGGTAATGACAGCGGAGCGATCCATATTTCAAGAGGCGGTGTTCGTACAATGGCAATTTCCGCTCCTTGCAGATATCTTCATTCGCCATCATGTGTGGTGAAGCTTTCAGACCTTGAAGCTTGTGAAAAGCTTGCAAAAGTAATGATTGAAAAGATGTGTACAATTTAATGAAGCAGATCTTTGACGGAATACCTGAACGTCTGACAAATTCTTACTACGGTTACAAAATTATGGCGGCGTATCTTGCATATGGAACCAAGTACGATTTCTGTAAATTTTATTCATGCGGCGATGGTACAATTCACATATACAACTCATCTATGGTTATTGATGGAAATATCAATATAGATGAACTGGAAATGCTCATTAAAATGGTAAAACCTGCAAGTATAGAACTGTCAAGATGTGAAACTTTACACATATGCAATGAATACATTGCTAGCCGAAGAACGTTGTATCGCGCAAAAATGTGGAAATGCGGCATTGATTTTAGTAATGTAAAAGTTAATAGCTTTACAGAAAGATGCTATGATATACTAAATGAAAGTTTTAATAGTATAGATAATTTTGATTTATGGTATGTTGATATTTCTCATAGAATACGACATGAAGTGTCAAATTTGTATTTATTTGGAAATACTACAATTACAAAACAATTTAACATAAATGGATTTTGCTTCCTGTCAAATATAGCGACATCAAAATCGGAAAGAGGAAAAGGAACAGCACGGGAACTCCTTTGGTGTCTCGCAGAAAAGTTTAAATCTGAAGGTTCAGAAACGTATTTGTTTGCTTTTGATGAGAGAAAAACATTTTATGAAGAAATCGGTTTTGAGCCTGTTTATGAAGATATATATTATGAAATGAAAGGTTGATTTAATATGGCAGAAATTTTTGATCCAAAGCCTAACATTATAAAAGGATTTGAAATAGACGAAAGAATTCTTAAAATTGCAGAAAAGGCAGAGGAAAATTGTTCGGCAGCGTTTGCTGAAATTGACAAAACAGCGCGCATTAACGGTGAAAAGGTGCTCAGAGCATTCATAAACAATAAGGTCAGCGCTTCATGTATGACCGGAACAACCGGTTACGGATATGACGATGTGGGACGTGATACCCTTGATAAGGTTTATGCTGAGGTTTTCGGGGCAGAGGATGCTCTTGTGCGTCATACCTTTGTTTCTGGTACTCATGCGCTTACTTGTGCGCTTTTTGGCATTTTGCGTACAGGTGACAAGCTTGTAAGCCTTACAGGCACTCCGTATGATACTCTTGAGGAAGTTATAGGACTTAGAGGAAGCGGAAACGGCTCTCTTGCTGATTTTGGAGTGCAGTACGACCAAGTTGACCTGCTTCCTGACGGTAAGCCCGATGTTGCGGAAATTTTTAAAAAGGTAAAGGACGCTAAGGTCGCATACATACAGCGTTCACGAGGATATTCGCTGAGACCGACGCTTACTTTGAATGGAATTGCTGAAATTGTAAAGGCAGCAAGAGGAGCAAATCCAAATGTTGTTATTATGGTCGACAACTGTTATGGGGAATTTGTAGAAAGTAAAGAACCTTTACAGTTCGGTGCAGACCTTATCATTGGTTCACTTATAAAAAATCCCGGTGCAGGCATTGCAGAAACGGGCGGATATATTGCGGGCAGTAAAAAGCTTGTGGAGCAGTGCGCTTATCGTCTCACCTGCGTTGGTATGGGCAAAGAGGTCGGCTGCACACTTAATCAGAACAAGCTTATGTATCAGGGACTTTATTTTGCACCCGAGGTTGTTGCAAATGCTGTAAAGACTGCAACTTTTACAGGCGAAATAATGTCGCTTCTTGGTTTTGAGTGCTTTCCTAAGCGTGATGAAAAGCGCGGAGACATTATTACTGCTGTCCTTATGAAAAATTCTGAAAATCTAATTGCATTTTGTCAGGGCGTTCAGAAGGGTTCTCCCGTTGACAGTTTTGTAACTCCTGAACCTTGGGATATGCCCGGATACGATTCACAGGTAATTATGGCGGCAGGTGCTTTTAATATGGGAGCTTCAATTGAGCTTTCGGCAGACGCACCTCTCCGTGAACCATACGCTGCATATGTGCAGGGCGGATTGACATACCCGACTGGCAGAATGGGCATACTTGTTGCGCTTCAGGAAATGTTTGACAGACATTGTTTAAGATTGTTTTAACTAAAAAACTACAATAAAAACCTGAAAAGAAAAATCTTATCAGGTTTTTATTTTTTGACATTTACTTTATCTATACATTTTTTCAGATTTTTCTTGCAATGCAGGTATAAATGTGATATAATATATTCTGTATTATATGATTTCATATGGAAATGAGGTATAAATATGGATTTGGAGATGGTCAAATACTTGTCAAAACTTGGCAAACTGAACTTTACTGATGAAGAGCTTGAGAAAGTTGCCGGTGATATGACAAGTATAATTGAAATTATGGATACAATTAAGGAAATTGATATTACTTATGATCCGCTCAAGGATAATCATAATGTTTATCTCAACGGTCTCAGAGAGGATAAGGCAATGGAGTCTTTTCCGACCGAAAAGATTTTGCAGAATGCAGTCAAGAGCGAAAACTGCTTTGTTGTTCCGAAGGTTGTTGAATAATTTTACTATACTATATTAATAGTGATAAAAACAAACTTTTTTGAAAGGATGTAAACCGATGGATATTACTGCGCTTAAGATCCGGGATATGCGTAATATGCTTGATAAAAAAGAAATTTCATCAGCTGAGCTTACAGACGCATATCTTAAAAGAATAACCGAAATTGACGGAAAGCTGGAAAGCTTTATTACCGTTACTGCCGATGAGGCAAAGGCTGCTGCTGCAAAGTCACAGGAAATTATTGATAGGGGAGAAGCTTCTGCGCTTACCGGTATTCCTCTTGCAATAAAGGATAATATTTGTACCGATGGTGTAAAAACTACCTGCGCCTCAAAAATGCTTGAAGATTTTGTTCCGCCTTATAATGCAACCGCTATGGAAAAGCTTAACAGCAATAATATTGTAATGCTCGGAAAGACTTCCATGGACGAATTTGCTATGGGCGGTTCGACTCAGACATCGGCATTTAAAAAGACAAAAAATCCATATGATCTGAACAGAGTTCCCGGCGGAAGCTCCGGAGGTTCTGCCGCTGCTGTCAGTGCATCTCTTTGTGCCGCTGCTATCGGTTCAGATACCGGAGGTTCAATCAGACAGCCCGCTTCCTTCTGCGGCGTAACAGGTCTGAAGCCTACTTACGGCAGAGTTTCACGTTACGGACTTGTGGCATTTGCAAGCTCCCTCGACCAGATCGGACCTATCGCAAAGGACGCTCACGACTGTGCAATTATTCTTAATGCAATTTCGGGCTATGATTATCACGATGGAACAAGTGCAAAGCGTGATGTTCCCGATTTTACCGCTAAGATCGGTCAGAGTATCGCAGGCATGAAAATTGCCCTGCCCAAGGAGTTTTATGCCGAGGGTATCGACGATGAAGTAAGAAATGCCGTTACCGAGGCTGCAAAGTGGTATGAAAAGCAGGGTGCTGTTCTTGTTGACTGTTCCATGCCGTCTCTTAAATATGCAGTTGCGGCGTATTACCTTATTGCTTCAGCAGAGGCATCTTCAAACCTTTCAAGATACGATGGAATTAAATACGGTCACCGTTCCGAAATCGGTGATTCATATAATGACCTTATCTGCAACTCCAGAAGTGAAGGCTTCGGCGATGAGGTCAAAAGAAGAATCCTTCTCGGAAACTATGCACTTTCCAGCGGCTATTATGACGCTTACTACGGAAAGGCAATGGCGCTCAAGCAGAAGATCCGTGAGGAGTATGCTTCGATATTTGAAAACTGTGATATTATCCTTACTCCGACTGCGCCTACTGTTGCTTACGGTGTAAACGAAAATATTTCTGACCCTGCAAAGATGTATCAGGCGGATATCTGTACTGTAACGGTAAATATCGCTTCGCTGCCAGGTATTTCAACACCCTGCGGATATGATAAAAACGGTATGCCGATAGGTATGTCGATTATCGGTAAGCATTGGGACGAGGCAACAATTATTCAGGCTGCCGACGCTTATGAAAAGCAGTTTGAATATGTACCCGCAAAAATATAAGAAAAGAAGCCAATTTGAAAATCTTTGATTTTCAAATGCGAGTTTTGTTTTTCGGGTTTACACCCGAAATTTTGCAAGCAAAACCACAAAACATCGAAAGGAGGGCATGCTTCCTGTCGGAAGCATGGTCATAAAATGTCTGCATATATTCCTGTAATCGGTCTTGAAATCCACGCAGAGCTTTTGACTAAGTCCAAGGTTTTCTGCACCTGTTCCGCTGAATTCGGCGGCGACAAAAATACACGCTGTTGCCCTGTTTGTTCGGGTATGCCTGGTACACTTCCAATTATTAACCAGACTGCCGTTGAGTATGCCGTAAAGGCAGGCTTTGCTCTCGGCTGTGATATCAACAAATTTTCTGTTTTTGACAGAAAGAATTATTTCTATCCCGACCTTCCTAAGGCTTATCAGATCTCACAGCTTAATCTTCCTCTGTGCATAAACGGTCTTGTGCCTATCGAATATGAGGTAAACGGCGAAAAGAAAACAAAGAATATCCGCATTAACCGTATCCATCTTGAAGAGGACGCAGGAAAGCTTATTCACGATGATCTCAATGGTGTGTCTCTTGCTGACTACAACCGCTGCGGCATTCCGCTTATCGAAATCGTAACTGAGCCTGATATCGGCTCAGCTGATGAGGCCAAGGCTTTTGTTGAGAAAATTGCGCTGCTTCTTCAGTATGCAGGAGTATGTGACTGTAAAATGGAGCAGGGCTCTTTGAGATGCGATGTAAATATTTCTATTATGAAGCCTACCGATACTGAGTTCGGTACAAGAGCCGAGATCAAGAATCTTAACTCCATCAAGGCTATTGGACGTGCGATAGACTTTGAGATATACCGTCAGAGCAAGCTTCTTGATATGGGCAAGCGTGTTGTTCAGGAGACACGACGTTTTGACGATAACCGCGGTGAAACAAAGTCCATGCGTTCCAAGGAGGATGCTCACGATTATCGCTATTTCCCCGAGCCTGACATTCTTCAGGTGAACTTTACCGACGAGGATCTTGACGCTATTCGTGCAAAGCTTCCCGAAATGCCGTATGACCGCCTTGAAAGGTATCTTTCAGACGGCCTCAACGAGAACGACGCGAAAATCATAGTAAATCAGAAAATTCTTTCCGATTTCTTTGACTCTGCTGTAAAGGCATATTCAAATCCAAAGTCGGTATGCAATTTCCTTATCGGTGAAATGATGAGACGTATCAACCTTGGTGAAGTTTCTCTTGAAAATCTTCCGTTTACAGCAGAACAGTTTGCAAAGCTGGTCGAAATGGCTGATACAGATAAGGTTTCCAAAAATGATGCAAAGGACGTTTTCCGTACAATGTGCGAAAAGGGCGGAGATCCCGAAGAAATCGCCAAAGCGGCAGGACTTCTCATTACTAACGATACCGGAAAAGTCATCGAGGTCATTGATGAAGTGCTTTCAGCAAATGACAAGGCTGTTGCTCAGTATAAGGGCGGTGACCAGAAGGTATTCGGATTCCTTATGGGTCAGTGTACAAAAGCTCTCAAGGGTGTATGTACTCCAAAGGTGATAAAGGAAGAGCTTGAAAAGAAGCTTAAATCCCTTTAATTTACGGCAGAAAGGTTGTTAATTGAAATGATGAAAATTGGCGGAACAAATCTGCTTGAAGAATTTGATCTTGATGAAGCACTTTCCAAGGTCGGTGAAACTATCGAGCTTTGTGCCTGTGTTCACAGCGTAAAGCAGATGAGCGGTTTTGCGTTTGTAGCTCTCCGTACTGCTCGCTATGTAATTCAGTCTGTATACAGCGCAGAAGAGTGCGCAGATCCCATTGATGATATTCGTGAGGGCTGCTTTGTAAAAGTAACTGCAGTCGTTAAAAAGGAAGAACGTGCGAGAAACGGAATTGAACTTACTTTAAAAACTATCAAGCTTATGTCAAAGCCTACCGAGGATTATCCTCTTCACGTTTCCAAAAGACGTATTGGATGTTCCTTGGAAATTAATCTTGACAACAGAAGCGTTGCTCTCAGAAATCCTTATGAAAGAGCGACCTTCAAGTTCCAGGAGGGCGTAGCCGAGGCTTTCAGAAGGTTTATGCTTGACAATAAATTTACTGAGATCCATACTCCGAAAATCGTTGCTCAGGGTGCAGAGGGCGGTGCAAATATTTTCCATTTGGACTACTTCCAGAAAGACGCTTTTCTTAACCAGTCGCCTCAGTTCTATAAGCAGACTGCTGTTGCGTTTTTTGACAGAGTATTTGAAATTGCTCCTGTCTACCGTGCAGAGCGTCATGCAACCTCCCGTCATCTTAACGAATATATCGGTCTTGACTTTGAGATGGGATATATTAACGATATGTATGATGTAATGAACATGGAAACTGCAATGCTTCGTTATATGATGCAGTACCTTAAAGAAAATTATGCGCATGAGATAAATATTCTCGGTGCTGATATTCCTGAGGTTACAGAAATTCCATTCATCAAATTTGAGGACGCTATTGCTCTTATAAAGGGTTCAAAGGCAAAAAATAAGTTTGACCTTGAACCTGAGGATGAAGTTTTCCTCTGCAACTATGCAAAGGAAAATTACGGTACAGAATTTATTTTTGTAACCCATTTCCCGTCGTCAAAGCCCCCATTCTATGCTATGAACGACAAGGATGATCCGAGAACAGCCTGCAAGTTTGACCTGCTTTTCAGAGGTCTGGAAATTACAACAGGCGGTCAGCGTATTCATGATTATAACGAGCAGATCGAGAAGATGAAGGCACAGGGACTTGATCCGGAGGATTTCAAGTCTTATCTTGAAGTACACAAGTACGGTCTCCCTCCTCACGGCGGTCTTGGTATCGGTCTTGAACGTCTTGTTATGAAGCTTCTTGGTCAGCAGAATATCCGTCAGGCTTCGATGTTCCCGAGAGATTTGAACAGACTTATTCCGTGATTCTTGTTAATGCAATGTATATGTATGTTAAATGCAAAAAATATATAATATTTTGGCTTTAACTGGTGAATGTATAGTGCAAAATGCAAGAAAAATAAAAAAACTTGCAAAATTTTAAAAAGGGTATTGACAAAGTAAAATAAATAGTGTATTATATAAACATGATAAATAATGTTTAAAAGCAATGACGCTTTAGCAGCAGGATAAGTGCCTGTTTGTTAAAGCGTCTTTTGTTTTAAATCAATGGGAGGAATTATTATGCCAGAAACAATGAATCAGGGAGTTAAGAGCGTGCCGGATTATTTCGGATGCAACGTTTTTAACGAGGAAACAATGAAAAACAGACTTCCTAAGAATGTCTACAAGTCACTTTTGAAAACACAGCACCTCGGTACAGCGCTTGATCCCGATGTTGCAGAGGTTATTGCTTCCGCAATGAAAGAATGGGCTGTTGAAAAGGGTGCAACACACTATACACATTGGTTTCACCCTATGACAGGCGTTACCGCTGAAAAGCATGACTCCTTTATTTCCCCGACTAAGGACGGAAAGGTAATCATGGAGTTCTCCGGTAAAGAGCTTATCAAAGGCGAGCCTGATGCGTCTTCTTTCCCGTCCGGAGGCCTCAGAGCAACATTTGAAGCAAGAGGATATACTGCATGGGATCCTACTTCTCCTGCATTTGTTAAGGACGGTTCGCTGTACATTCCAACAGCATTTTGCTCTTACACAGGTGAGATCCTTGATAAGAAAACACCGCTTCTTCGTTCTATGGACGTTGTTTCAGAACAGGCTATCCGTGTTCTGAGACTTTTCGGCAACACAACAGCTACAAGAGTTACAACAACAGTAGGTCCTGAGCAGGAATATTTCCTTGTGGATAAGAAGCTTTATGACCAGCGTAAAGACCTTATGCTTACAGGCAGAACTCTTTTTGGCGCAAAAGCTCCTAAGGGTCAGGAACTTGAGGATCACTATTTCGGAAATATCAAGGAAAGAGTTTCCGCATATATGAAGGATTTGGACGAAGAACTTTGGAAGCTTGGTATTCTTTCCAAGACAAAGCATAACGAAGTTGCTCCTGCACAGCATGAGATGGCTCCTATCTTCACAACCTCCAATGTTGCTGCTGACCAGAATGCGCTTACAATGGAAATTATGAAGAAAACAGCTCTCAAGCACGGTCTTGTTTGTCTGCTTCACGAAAAGCCTTTTGCAGGCGTAAATGGCTCCGGTAAACATAATAACTGGTCCATTTCCACAAATGACGGTCAGAATCTTCTTGATCCGGGCGAAAATCCTAAGGATAATATCCAGTTCCTTACATTCCTTGTTGCTGTAATCAAGGCAGTAAACAATTATGCAGACCTGCTCAGATTGTCCGTAGCTTCTGCCGGTAATGACCACAGACTCGGTGCAAACGAGGCTCCTCCTGCAATTGTTTCAATTTTCCTTGGTGATGAGCTTCAGACGATTCTTGACGCTCTTGAAACAGGCAAGATGATTACAACTAATAAGGATAAGGAATTTGTTATCGGCGTTGATGCACTTCCTAACTTCCCGAAGGATACTACCGATCGTAACAGAACTTCTCCGTTTGCTTTCACAGGCAACAAGTTTGAATTCAGAGCACTTGGTTCTGCTGATTCCATTGCCTGCACAAACATGATCCTTAATACTATCGTTGCTCATGTTCTCAAGGAATTTGCGGATAAGCTTGAAGGTTCGTTAGACTTTACTTCTGACCTTAATAAGCTTCTTATCGAAACGATCAAGGAGAACAAAAAGGTTATCTTCAATGGTAATGGTTATGATGAATCATGGGTTGAAGAGGCTAAGAAGCGCGGTCTGCCTAACCTTGTTTCAACAGTTGATGCAGTACCTCACTATACAGATGATAAAAACGTTGCTATCTTTGAGGAATTCAAAGTTCTTACAAGAACTGAGATCCAGTCCAGAAAGGAAATCTTACTGGAAAACTACTCTAAGATCATTAATATTGAAGCGCTCACAATGGTTGATATGGCAAGAAAGCAGATCATTCCTGCAGGCCTTGAATTTACAAAGACTCTTGCCGATTCTATGGTAGCTAAAAAAACCATGGGTATAAGCTATGAAGCTGAAAAGAAGCTTGCTGATAAGGCTTCCTGCTTGACAAACAGTATTCTTGAAGCAGCAGATGCTCTTGATAACAAGCTTCTTGATGTGAAGAATTATGAAGATGGCGAACCTATGGCAAGATTCTACCGTGATGAAGTATTTGCAGCAATGCAGTCTCTCAGAGCAGTAGTTGATGAGCTTGAAACAATCACTCCCGAAACAGTATGGCCTATGCCTACATATGCTGACCTTCTGTTCAGAGTATAATTCCGCAGTTTCTTTTATCCGAAATGTGTGATTGTACTGCCGTATGCTCATACATTTACTCACTTTACACGGCGGGTAAATTTTCCCTGAATTTACCCGCCAATCTCCCTGAAAAAACCGCTTGAGAATTTTCTCAGGCGGATTTTTTATTATATTGAAATTTTGGTTTGATTGTGATATAATAATCTCGTCGATAAATCGGAATTTGTCAGGCTGATCCTGTGGTCTGCATGAATTCTTTCTGAACAAAAATTGTACCGAGGATAACATAATGGAAAACAAGAGAATGTTATACTGTTTTGAGATAATTTCGGCTGTCTTATTGATTATTTTTATTATTGTGGGAAGCTTTTATGATAATCAAATAGCAGAGGCATTGTACTCACCGCAAAATTTTGCTGCGCTTATATTCACCATTGCCGGCGCGTATCTTTTTTTCGGGGCGTTTGTATTTTTTATCGGTGTGCTGTGCAGTCAGCTGCTATTCTCAAAATTGAGCAGAAGAAAGAAAATACTATGCTGCGCTGTTTGCGGATATCTTGGCTTATCCACAGGAACTATCTGCTCGGCAGCAATGCTGAATTATGAGGGCTTGGGAATGATGTTTCCTGATACCGAATTTTCATTTGGTATCATACTTTTGGTAAATATTCTCGCTGTATATCCGCTGTTCTTCGCAGGTATAGCGGTCAACCAAAAAAGATATGACTCTGTCGTCATAAAACGGATAATTTCTCTGCTGATCCTTCTTACAGCCGCATTCATTATCCCACAGCTTATCAAGCATTGCGTTCAACGCCCAAGATATCGCATGACACTGCAGGGATATAGTGATATTGGATTTATTCCATGGTATATCCCATTTCAGAACGCAGATATTCTAATGAAGAAATACGGCATTGACAGCAATTCTTTCGGATCCTTCCCCAGCGGCCATGCATTGTCAGCTATGCTCAACATTATCATTTTTCCTGCATTATCGTGGGTGATTCCAAATCTGAAGGGAAAAGAAAGTCTGCTCGGACTTATCGGGAGCTTATCATGTATTTCCATAATGATATCCCGTATGATGCTCGGCGCTCATTACCTGAGCGATGTTTCTTTCGGAGCGCTGATAGGTATTGTTTTGTCTTTTGTCTTTTTGAAAATCCAGGAGCGAATAAGCGAAAAATCGGAAGCTGGCTGAATTTGCACCAATGGGAACGCAATCCCTGTCAAATTTCAATTTATCAAACAGATTATAAATAGAACGAACGACCAGAGAAGGATTTCTTCTTTGGCCGTTTTTCATATTCGCATATCTATCGGATTTACTATTTATTTGTAGTTACTCGGCGAAATCCCTGTGCGTTCGATAAAAGCCTTATAAAAATTTGAATAAGTCGAAAAACCGCACTTTTCGGATACGCTTTGCGGAGATTCACCCTTTTTCAGAAGCTCCTTTGCAAGATTGGTTTTCTTCATCAGAATGTAGTTGTGGATCGTGGTTTTTGTGTGTTCTTTAAATCTGTGGGACAGATAGTATTTCGATAAGAAAAATTCTGCCGATAATTCATCAAGGGAAGGTGAATTGCTAAAATTCTCATTAAGATAAACTATTACCTGTCGGATAATATCGCTCTGCTCGTATTCTGCCTTATCTGTGCTGCGGAGCATTTTTCTCAGCTCGTCAAGAATAAGCATAATACAGCTTTCGGAGATATATTCCGAAAATTTTTCTTTTGATGTGTAATTCTCCAGTGCCTTGTCAAGAAGTTTCTTTATACTGCTTTGTTCCTTGGTATCAAAAGAAACAAGACAAGTATTCTTCTCCTTTGTAAGTTCGTTTATCTCATCAATTAAGCCGTTTACACTATCGTTATTCGTAAGATAAGAGTTAAATATCCACAGCACATATCGTTCATAGGGAGAATTGTCTTCGATTACAGGACGGTGCAGCTTTCCGTGGGGGATAATAAGTACATCTCCTTTTTTCAGCTCATAATCTTCATTTTCAACATAGTATTTAACGCTGCCTGCCGCAAAAAAATAAATCTCAAAATAATCGTGGCTGTGAAAGAGGATAGGCTTTGTATATTTGTCCATATTGTGGGATAGCATAAAATCTTTTTTCATAAGAGAATTATACAGCAATTTTTGAAATATTTCAAGCTT
>JBJESH010000139.1:0-3821 GCA_051882695.1 Oscillospiraceae bacterium
GCTTGCGAAAAAATTTCTTCGCAGCTGTTGCAATCTCAGAAGTAATGTGCTATACTATATATAAAGGAGCACCAAAACTGCATAAGATTACATTATGATACAGTATATTATTATACAACAAAAATCCACTATTGTCAAGGACTTTTTGGTGATTTATTGAAAATAACCGTATTCATCTCAAAAATGAATACGGTTATTCTTTATTTTATACAAATTCGGGTCAGAACGGTCAAGGACGTTCTCCCCAATACTTTCTGTCAAGGCTTCTGAACTGCACTGCCTGAGCGATATGCGCCTTGTCGATAACCTCCGAGCCGTTCATATCGGCAATAGTTCTTGCGACCTTTAATATTCTGTCATAGGCACGGGCAGAGAGTCCCATTTTTTCAAATACATTTTTAAGGGTCTCCCTTGCCCTGTCGGTCATAACGCATACGTCGGAAAGCATATCCGGAGTTATCCTTGCGTTGCATGTAACGGAAGTGCCCTTAAACCGCTTCAGCTGTATCTCCCTTGCCGCCTGAACCCGCTCTCTTATCTGTTCGGAGCTTTCCTCCTTGACCGTTGATGATATATGGTCGAACTCAACAGGAGGAACTTCAACGTGAATATCGAAGCGGTCAAGAAGCGGACCGCTGATTTTTGACAGATATGAAGCCACCTGCTTGCTGCCGCAGATACATTTTCTTGTGGGATGTCCGTAATATCCGCATGGACAAGGGTTCATCGCCGCCACAAGCATAAAGCTGCACGGATATGTAACCGTTCCCGAAGCACGGGAAATAGTGACCTGCCTGTCCTCAAGGGGCTGGCGCAGAATTTCAAGGGTCTGGCGGTTGAACTCGGCAAGCTCGTCCAGAAAAAGCAGACCGTTATGCGCAAGAGATATCTCGCCCGGACGTGGTATCGTTCCTCCGCCTGCAAGTCCTGCAGAAGATATAGTATGGTGCGGACTTCTGAACGGGCGCTTTGTCACAAGCGGAGCTTCCTTATTGACAAGTCCGCTGACCGAGTGGACATTTGTAGTTTCTATTGATTCCTCAAAGGTCATAGCAGGAAGTATAGTAGTCATACGCTTTGCAAGCATGGATTTTCCCGAACCGGGACTGCCTATCATCAGAACGTTGTGGCCGCCTGCTGCAGCATACTCCAGCGCTTTTTTAGCGGCGTGCTGCCCCTTTACATCAGCGAAATCAAGGGTATCGAAACGTTCTTCGGGTTTTATCTCATACGGTCTCTGTGGAAGAATGACCGCTTCACGGGCAAAATGCTTTATTAAGCTCCCTGCGTTGTCAACTCCGTAAACGGTAATGCCGTCAACAACGCTTGCCTCATAGGCATTTTCGGAAGGTACAAACACATTTTCAAAGCCTTCCTTTTTTGCAAGCATGACCATCGGCAGAACGCCGTTTATCGGGCGGACGTCTCCGTTAAGGGAAACCTCTCCGATAAATGCGGATTTTGAAATATCCTCGTTTATCTGTCCCGTTACGCAAAGAAGTGCAACAAATATCGCCAAATCGTGAACACTTCCGGATTTTTTAGTATCGGCAGGAGCAAGATTAACAATTACCCTTGCAAGAGGAAAAGCGATTCCGTTTGCACGAAGCGCAGAACGTATTCTCTCTCGGCTTTCTTTTACTACCGTGTCTGCAAGTCCTACTATATCAAATGCGGGAGTACCCTTGCTTGTTTCGATTTCAACATCAACCGAAAATGCGTTGAGTCCGAAAAGTCCGAGGCTGTTTACCTTTGCAAACATAATTTTACCATCCTTTCATACCGAAACTCAAGCTTATTCTTCAACATCGTAAATATGCTCGTCAAGCCATTCAAGCAGATCCTCATAAACCTCTGCGCGGTTGGTTTCATTAAGTACTTCATGACGTGCGCCGCTGTAAATTTTAAGCTCAACGTCCTCGTGTCCCGACTCATTCAGATGGTTGAATACTGCCTCCGGACCGCGTCCGTAATTTCCGACAGGGTCGTCGCTTCCGCTGCATATCATTATCGGAAGAAGTCTTGTGACCTTTTCGGCCCAGTCCTTACGGGAAACATAACTCAAAAGGAAAAGCAGGTCGGAATAAGCTCTTACCGTGAAATGAAAGTTGCAGAGAGGATCTTTTTCATAAGCGGCAACGACTTCATCATCTCTTGATATCCATGCGTACTCGTTTAAAGGATTCTCAATCCTTGCATTGCTCAGACCGAAAATAAGCTCGTCAACAAATTTTGAACGGTAAAAACCGCCTTTAAGCTTGCAAAGAGTCCTTGTGAGAGCTATGCCTGCGTCAGTACCGATTTTAGTATTCAGCGTACCAAGGAGCAGAGCGCCGTCATATAAATCACTGTATTTTGCAAGAACTGCTCTTGTTACCAGTGAGCCCATGCTGTGTCCGAGGATAAAATAAGGCAGAGCCGGGTGCTGCTCCTGAATCATTCTCGTAAGGCGCACTACATCCTTTGCAAGGAACTGCCATCCGCGTTCCGGCGCAAAATATCCGAGACACTCGTCTGTCAGAACAGAATGTCCGTGGCCGAGATGGTCGTGTCCGCAGACGAGTATACCGTTTGAGCAGAGAAAGCCGATAAAATCCTCATATCTTTCTATATACTCGCACATACCGTGTACGATCTGAACTACTGCTCTCGGCTTTGAAACAGGCTTGTAAACATAATATGCAATATGGTCACTTCCGTTTGTGCTTTCAAAATATCCGCTGTATTTACTGAAATTCATCGGTATTCTCCTTTTCAAAATTAATTATAATTCTTAAATATTATACTACAAATACCCATTATTAACAAGGTTTTAGGGAAAAATTTTTCCTGAGAATAAAAATCAACAATTTTTTCTTTTATCATAAGCCTTTTTTGGCTATTTTTATTTTGTTTTTGCTATAACCGATAAATAGTTGTTAAAAAATTTTTAAACCTATTTTCAAGCCGGAAATTTTGTGGTATACTATAAATTAATATCGCAATAAATTAAAATGGTCAGTATTTCTTTTTTAAGTTTATTTTTGACATGGAGGTTTTATAGTATGAACGAAAAGGAACTCTATTCTCTTTGGTGCGAAAAAGCAGTTGATGACCCCGACCTGCAGACCGAGCTTAAATCTATAGCAGGTGATGATGACGCTATCACCGACAGATTTTACCGCGACCTTGAATTCGGTACAGGCGGTCTCAGAGGCGTTATCGGCGCAGGCGCTTACAGAATGAATATCTATACTATCAGACGTGCTACTCAGGGACTTGCAGACTATGTAAACGAAGCTTTCCCCGTAAATCCGTCCGTTGCTATCGCTTACGACAGCAGAATCAAGTCTGACGTTTTCGCTAAGGAAGCTGCTTCAGTTCTTGCAGCTAACGGAATCAAAGTTCATATCTACAGCGAGCTTATGCCTACTCCTATGCTTTCTTTTGCAGTACGCGAGCTGAAATGCAGCGCAGGTATCGTTATTACCGCAAGCCACAACCCCGCAAAGTACAACGGATATAAGGTTTACGGTTCGGACGGCTGCCAGCTTACTCTCGGTGCAGCGGAGATCGTACTCAAAAACATAAACAAGGTGCCTATGTTTGACGGTGCTAAGGTTATCCCATTTGAAAAGGGTCTTGAGGACGGTACTATTGAATATATCAAGCAGGATGTGATCACCGCTTACATCAGCAAGGTTGCCGAGCAGGGTATCCACACAGACCTTTGCGCAACAAGCGGTCTTAAAGTTGTTTACACTCCTCTCAACGGTACCGGCAACAAGCCTGTACGCATGATCCTCAACAAAATCGGCATCACCGATGTTACGGTCGTTCCC
>JBJESH010000140.1:0-3817 GCA_051882695.1 Oscillospiraceae bacterium
GTCAAGAGAGTCGTATGCTTCTTTCTTTTGCCTGTGCCGATCATCGGTATTTTTGCGCTTATAAGTATGTACCGCACGGCAAAGGCGGAGTACGACTATGAAACTACACGCAAAGCCTGTGAAAGTCAGCGCATCGAATCGCAGGTGTGCGCAACGAAATATCCTATCCTGCTTGTTCACGGACTGGGTTTTCGTGACTGGCGGTATTTCAACTATTGGGGAAGGATACCCCGTGAGCTTATCAAGAACGGAGCGAAAATTTACTACGGCAATCAGGAGGCGTGCGCAACTGTTGTTACCAATGCCGAAATGATACGTCAGAAGGTACTTGAAATAATCGAGGAAACAGGCTGTGAAAAGGTGAACATTATCGCTCATTCAAAGGGCGGACTTGACGCACGTTATGCTATTGCTAAACTGGGCATCGAGGACTATGTTGCAAGCCTTACGACCATGGGTACTCCTCATCACGGTTCCCAGGTCACGGATCTGGCGAACAAGCTTCCCGACAAGCTTTACCGAAAAGTCGCAGATTTTATGGACAGGAGATTCCGTGCCTTCGGGGATAAAAATCCCGACTTTTACACTGCTTGTCACCAGTTCAACAGCGATTATGCAGAGAAGTTCAACGAGGAGATAAAGGACTCGGAAAAGGTATATTATCAAAGCTATGCTTCGGTGATGAAGAATATGTTCAGCTTTGACATTCTTGCCGCAACGTGGCTTATGCTGAGGAAATACGGCAAAAACGACGGACTTGTTACCGTTGAATCGGCAAAGTGGGGAAATTTCAGGGGCGTATACGAAAGCAAGAGGATAAGGGGAATTTCCCATGGTGACACCATTGACCTGAAGCGTGAGGACTATAAGGGCTACGACCCGAGAGAGGCGTATGTGGAGATAGTCTCGGAGCTGAAAGAGATGGGATACTGATATATTAATGCAGAATTAGGAATGCGGAATTCGTAATTAAAACAAATGCTGACACATTTGTTTCCGAGTTTTTCGCCTTACGAAAAAACGCGGATAATAAAAAGTTCGCCAGCCTTTCAAGGCTGCGGTTTCCAAAGGCAGAGCCTTTGGTCGCCGCGCGCACGCGGCGAAACTCCTGCTTGCGCCCGCAGGCGTCGAAAAAACGGAGCAAGGGGTGAGAAATGCGACAGCATTTCGAGGGGAGGCGAACAAGACCGCCTCCCCTTGTGGGAGTTGCAAATAAAACTTTTCTTCAAAACGTTCCGGTGGAACGTTTTGAACGACTTATTTAAACGATTTAATTAGGTTGGCTGTTTGAAATGAAAAATTCTTGGCGGAATATTCCGTTTATGCTTGAAAAATTCACATAATCCTGTTATACTGGAAAAAATATCGGAAATGAGGGGGACATATTGGGCGTTTTTATTAATCTGATTATCATTGCGGCAATAATTCTGTTTCTGTTTATAGCTGTATCTTCTGCGATGAAGCTTATAATGTATTACAGGGTCAGGCGAAACGGCGCTTTTGCCATTGGAACGATAGTCGGAAGCGAGGAAAAGGGCGATTTTATTATGAGCCTTGGAAGTCCTTTGAATTATGAACCCAGAAAAATTTACCCTGTGGTAGAGTACAAGGACGAAAGCGGTATGCCTGTCAGGGCGGTCTATAAAGGCTTTGTGCTTAAAGAAAAAGAGCAGAATATTTACCCTATGGGTCGGGAGGTCGAAATAAAATACGATCTCTTTGATCCTGAGAATATCATTATCATAGGCGACAATAATCTGCACGGAAACGCATGGGGTTTTCTTATCGTCAGCCTGTTATTTTCGGTTATTATGGCTTTTGTGCTGTTTATATGATCAATAATTAAGCGAGGCAATTGTTATGAGTACAATAGAAAAATTCAACGAACACGTTATGGGCACTTACGGACGGTACCCTCTTGTTATGGAAAAGGGTGAGGGACGTACTGCTACCGACGAGGACGGCAAGGAATACATAGATTTTGGCAGCGGTATCGGTACGAACTCTCTAGGATACTGCGACAAGGACTGGGCGGACGCTGTCTGCGCTCAGGCGAGAGCTGTTCAGCACACATCAAATTACTATTACACAAAGGTTCAGGCGGATTTCGCCGCAAAGCTTTCCGAGGTCACGGGATATGACAAAATGTTCTTCGGCAACAGCGGTGCTGAGGCTAATGAGTGTGCAATAAAGATAGCAAGAAAATATTCCTTTGACAAGTATGGCAAGGACGCGAAGCGTTACAACATTATTACTCTTGTGAACAGCTTTCACGGCAGGACGGTCACTACACTTTCCGCTACGGGGCAGGACGTTTTTCACAACTACTTTTTCCCCTTTACAGAGGGCTTCATAAACGTTCGGGCGAATGATATTGACGACCTTCGTGATAAAATTGATGACAGCGTTTGCGCTGTAATGTTTGAGTTCGTTCAGGGCGAGGGAGGAGTTATTCCTCTTGAAAAGGCGTTTGTGGACGAGATATTCAGGCTTTGTGCTGAAAAGGATATCCTCACCATTGCGGACGAGGTACAGACCGGCGCAGGACGGACGGGAAGCTTCCTTACATCAATGCAGTATGGTGTAAAGCCGAATATTACGACTCTTGCAAAGGGGGTTGCAGGCGGTGTGCCTGTGGGAATATGCCTTGCGGATGAAAAGTGCAGCGGCGTACTTGTGCCGGGTACTCACGGTTCGACCTTCGGCGGAAACCCTCTTGCCTGTGCAGGCGGACTTGCGGTGGTAAACAAGGTGTCCTCTGCCGGCTTCCTTGACGAGGTAAATGCAAAAAGCGAATATTTCAGGAAAAAGCTTATGGAGATCCCCGAAATTGAGGGCGTGGACGGTCTTGGACTTATGCTTGGCGCAAGGCTTAAAACAAAGACCGCTTCAGACATATGCCGCAGCTGCTTTGAAAACGGTCTGCTTATTCTGACGGCGAAAACAAAGCTTCGTTTTTTGCCGCCGCTTAATATTACATACGATGAGATCGACAGAGGATTTGAGATACTGAGGAGGGTGCTTGAATAATGTACTACGAAAAATACGGCAGCGATCTTAACCCGATTATTCTTTGCCTGCACGGAACGAATTATGTTCATTGCTTTTCAAAGCAGTGCGATTATTTCTCAAAGAATTACTGTGTTATAGTTCCGCATCTTCCGGGCTTCGGAAGAAACTGTGACGTTACTTTTTCCACGGAGCTTGCTGTACAGCAGATCGCTGAATTTGCTGCTTCTCTCGGAAAAAAGGTCACGCTGATGGGATTTTCTCTGGGCGCTCAGCTTTGCCTTCCGCTTTTGTGCAGATACGGCGACCTTTTCAACGGCGCTGTTATGATAAGTCCGTGGCTCATCAAAGACCCTGCCGAGGTGGAAAAGGCTATGAAGCAGCAGTCCGATAACGAAAAGCTTTCCAAAAACAAGCTTTTTATCGGTATCAACGGACTTGCAATGGGTCTTGATAAGGGCGAAAGACAGGAGAACGCCGAATTCTGCAAGAATGTGAGCATGAACAGTATTCTTGCTTCTATCGACAACGGCATTCTGCTTTCGGACTATCCCGAATATAATACGATAGATAAGCCGATGATGGCTATATGCGGAATCAAGGAGCCTGTTGATGTGAGAAAATCCGTCCGTACCCTTTCTATGCAGAATCCCCACTGCTCATATGATATGTGGGACGGCGCTGCGCATAACATTCCGTTCAAATATGCTTCGAGACTCAACAAGACTGTTGAGGAATTTGTCGATAAGATAAACACAAGAAAATAATCAGGAGGAATTTACCCATGAAACATCTGCTTAAAATGCTT
>JBJESH010000141.1:0-3764 GCA_051882695.1 Oscillospiraceae bacterium
TTCACTGTTCACTTTTCACTGTTCACTTTTCACTGTTCACTTTTCACTGTTCACTTTTCACTGTTCACTAAAATTTTTTAAGCAGCTTCGCTGCTTCTAAGAACGCCCTTAAACAAAACTTGTTTTGTTTTTTGCAGAGGCGTTCTTCTTTTGCGGCTGCTCGCCGCAAAATTCAACTTTGCGGAGCTCTTTTAAGGCGCGCCTGCGGGCGCAAGAAAGTTTTTCGCTCTCTGCGGAGAGCGATTTAAGGGCTACTCGCCCTTAAAAATCCTCGCCAGCGCCAGCCGCGCTGGACCGGCTATGCAAAACAAATGCGCAAGCATTTGTTTTAATTCTGCATTCCGAATTACGAATTCCTAATTAAAAAGAAAGCTTTAGCTTTCGTTTTTAAGGCGCATGGGGAGTACAAGGAAGGTATAGGCGTTGCCCTGCATGGGGACTATCTTCATTGGTGAAAGTCCGCCGTTAAGCTGTAATTTTACCTTATCGGACTCGGCGGCTTTAAGTGCGTCAAGAAGATAACGGCAGTTGAAGCCTATTTCAACGGAAGGTCCGGAAGTATCGGCGTCCATTTCGTCGTTAAGCTTGCCAAGTGCCGTAGAGCAGGAAATTTTTACTCTGCCGTCCTTAAAAAGGCACTTTACGGGAGCCTTGGCTTTCTCGTTGATAAGGAGCATACAGCGCTCAAGGCTTGCGATAAACTCACGGGTATTGATGATTATTTCGCTGTTATGGTTTGCCGGTATAGAGCCTTTATAGTTATGGAACTCGCCCTCAAGAAGTCTTGAAAGTACCATATATTTGCCAATCTCAAAGGTGATATGCTTCTTTGAAACGTGCATTGTTACCTTTTCGTTTTCGTCGTCTTTGAGAAGCTTTGAGACCTCAGACAAGGCTTTTGCCTTTACAACAAAGTTATAGTGGTTGTCCGACTCGATCTTTTCGGAGCGCACCGCAAGGCGGTAGCCGTCTATTGCCACAAGGTTGAAGTTATAATCCATAATATCGAAAAGCTCGCCCATGAGAACGGGTTTGTTATCTACAACAGCTACGGCAAAGATGGTCTGGTTTATCATATTTTTCAGCATAGGCTGAGGTACGGTAAAATTATCTCCGGTATCGTAATCGGGGATAGAGGGGTACTCATCGGCAGGCATTGCAAGTATTTTGTATTCTGCATTAAAGCCTCTGATGGTGGTTGTAAGCTTGTCGTCTATTTCTATTTCAATGGTATCGGAGGGCATTTTGCGGATAATTTCGCTGAAAAGCTTGCTGTTTAAAATACACTCGCCCACATCGTCGGAAACAACGTCGATCTTGGTCTGTATGCCAAGCTCAAGGTCATAGCCGGTAAGCTCCAGTGTATTTCTGTTAAGGTAGATCTTTACTCCCTCCAGTGCGGAGATCGGTGACTTGGGAGGAACGGCTCTTGTAACATTTGCAAGGGCTTCGTTTATTTCGGCTTGTTTGCAGGTGAATTTCATATTTTATCGGTCACTTTCCTTTCATGTGGATATTATTTATTTGTTTTGTTTGTTTTTTGCGCGAAGCGCAGAAATTAATATAATATGATAATAATTAAATAGCAGCAGCAGTAGGGGAGGTTGAATGTGTTAAAAATGGGTTCAAAACGTTTCTGCGGCAGGGTTTGAATTTCAACATGATTGGTGTGGCAAAAATGTTGAAATGTCAAATGATTTTTTTGGATGTTGAAGCATTGTGGAAGCTGTCAGCGGTTTGTGGATAAAATCTTGAAAAATCTGTTGAAAACCTCAGGATTTTTTTGGATAATAACACACGGTTGAAAACTTTTTTATACAATTCGTAATGTAACGGATTTACACGGCTTAAAATCATGTTTTAAAGTTTTCAACACCGTTTTCCACACCCTGTTGAAAACTTATTTTTAAAACTGATTGTAAATTTTACTTTACATTGGTCACGGAATTTTTTACGGGAATATTCCGGATTTTCAACATAGGGTTTAATTTTGGTGGAATTGTTTCTGATGTAAATTTTTAAGCTTATGAGTTGCGGATATTATTGATGATATCCTCTATCATTTCTTTTGCGTGGGAATCACGGTTCATCAGCTTTTCGATATCTCCGCAGTAGTAGATTATCGTACTGTGGTCACGGGCGCCAAGCTCCATTCCTATGGACTTGAAGGACATATCGGTAACTTCCTTCAGCACATAGCAGCTTACTTTTCTTGCTATTGATATCTGAGCGCTGCGCTTTTTTGAGATGATATCCTCGGCGGTCACTCCGTAGACGTTGCCTACCTCGTTGAGTATTCTTTCAAAGGTGATAGGGGAAGGCTGCTCGTCGGAAAGTATCTCTCTGATAGCGTTCTGAGCCTGTGCCATTGAAGGGGGAGTTCCTACAAGGTGTTTGCTTGCTTTAAGCTTTTTTACGCAGCCTTCAAGCTGTCTGATATTGGTTTTCAGCTTGTTTGCAATATACTCTGCCACATCATCGGGGATATTGAGGTCAAGCAGCTCTGCCTTGCGGCGGATGATGGCAACTCTTGTTTCAAAATCAGGTATGGAGATATCGGCTATAAGTCCCCATTCAAAACGGGTGCGGATCCTGTCCTCCAATGTTTTGATATCCTTCGGCGGACGGTCAGAGGTGAGGACTATCTGCTTGCCGACCTTATGCAGTTCGTTGAAGGTATGGAAAAATTCCTCCTGTGTGGACTCCTTGCCGGCGATGAATTGTACGTCATCTATCAGGAGCACATCTGCGCTGCGGTATTTCTGGTGGAACTGGCTTGTATCCTTTTTCTGCTGGATAGCGTTGATAAGCTCGTTTGCAAAAGCCTCGCCCGTTACATAGATAATGTTTGTATTCGGGTTGCGGCGTTTTATTTCGTTGCTGATAGCGGTCATAAGGTGGGTCTTGCCCAGTCCCGACGGACCGTGGATAAACAGCGGGTTGTAGGTGCTTCCCGGTTCTTTTGCCACTGCTGTGCAGGCAGCGTAGGCGAACTCGTTGGAGCGTCCTACTATAAATGTATCGAAGGTGTAGTCGTACTCGGCATTTGAGAAGGACTCCTCAAGCTCTATGCGGCGCTTGTTGGGGTCGTTGTCGTCCTCGTTTTCCGATTCGTCGGTAGTGATGCTCAGCTCAACGTCAAAGCCGAGGACTTCTGAAAGAGCTTCGCAGATTATATTTGTATAATTTTTTGTAATGATATTCGCCTGAAATTCTGACGGTACGGTAAAGCACGCTACATTTCCGTCAAGCTTCAGCGGTTTTAGTGATTTTATCCAAAGGCGGTAAGCCACATCGGTAAGCTCGCCGCGGCGGATTTTTTCCATGCAGTATTCCTGTACCTTGTCAAAGACCTCGACAAAGGATTTCATATAAAGATCGACCCCTTTTAACTTCTTTTGTTCGTTAAAAAAACATTATTCCAATATACTATATATTATAGCATAAATCTCATTCAATTGCAAGCATTTTTATTAATTCGGAATGTGGAATTCGTAATGCGGAATTAAAACGAAAGCTGGCGCTTTCGTTTCCGAGTTTTTTCGCTTTGCGAAAAAACGTCGGGCATAGCTGGTCCAGCGCAGCCGCGCTGGCGAGGATTTTTAAGGGTGAGTAGCCTTTAAATCGCCGTCCGCAGACGGCGAAACTCCTTCTTGCGCCCCGTGGGCGCGCCTTAAAAGCGCTTTGTAAGGTTGAATTTTGCGGCGGTCACGCCGCAAAAGAAGGACGCTCTGCAAGAGAGAGCGTCCTTAACAACGGCGCAA
>JBJESH010000142.1:0-3764 GCA_051882695.1 Oscillospiraceae bacterium
AAATGAACTCCGCGGTACTTGACTTCCTCAAAGCCGCAGCTTCGGCAGGCTCACGGGACGATATCCTTACCTCGATATCCTCGTCACTGCGATACCTTGCAGGCGAGACCGCCCAGAGCCGTGAGGTCATGAACCTGCTTTTGCAGACTGCCGACAAGCTTACCCCCGAAACCTTTCCTACGGTAAAAAACGATATTCTTGCGCTGGTGGGCTATCTTGAAAAAAGCCTGCTTCTCAACGACAAAACACAGAATCTTCTCTCACTTATTACATATAACCTTTCACGCTTCAACGGCGACTCCTCAGCACTTGGAGAAAGCTTTCAGGCGATACTTAACATGGCGCCCGACGCCGATACAGCCGACAAGCTGAATATGCTTTTCACAAAATTCATCGAAAGTTCAAAGCTTCCTGCCGATATAAAGCTTTCAGCGCTGAAAGACAACCCCTCCGCTTCGGCACAGCGCTCAATGACAATGCTTACCGAAAGAGTCGCCGACGCCGTAAATTCGGGACTGAAAAATATTCCTACCGAACAGCTTTCGGAAATGCTCAGAGAAATTCCCGAAAACGGCGGAACAGCTTCACTTAGAAAAATCCTTTCACCGCTTGTTCCCGACAACATGAAAGGCGGTCTGAACACACTTCTTCGTGAATTTGAAAACACCAAGGACCTTAATACTCTTATCGACCGTCTCAGCGTTATCGTGAACCGCACCGAAAATATGGACAGCAAGATAACTCTTGCCCAGAGCATAAATCTTGTGCTTTCTGATATGGCTCAGTCTGCGGGAATAAATTACCGTCCGCCCACAACAATGGAAAATATGCTGGATTTCCTTATAAAAAATATCAACGACCCATCGCTGAAATCTCTTTCTGCAATGAGCCGTCCGGATATGATACAGGGACTTCTCAGCGCACCGGGCGTATTTACTCCGCTGCTGCATTTTCTTGTACCAATGAATATGAACGGCACAAAAGCGTTCGGTGAGCTTTGGGCAGACCCCGATGCAGGAAAAGACCCAGAAACCGGCGAGGACGACCGTCATCTGTTCCTATGCTTTGAGATCGAGGACACAGGCTATTTTGAACTTGAACTGTACTCAAGAGGGAAATCCGTAAATATTGCTCTGATGTGTCCACAAGGCACCGAAAGAGACTATCTGCCGCTGAAGGAAGCGATACCTGCTCTTGCTGCTTCCTGCGGATACAATGCCGAAAAAATGATAGTCGAGCCGCTTAAACGCAAGCGGGACCTTACAAATGTATTTCCAAAACTTAACGAAAGGAGAAGCGGTCTGAATGTCAGTGTATAAAGGAAAAAAGCCAAGCAACGCCGCCGTTGCGCTGAAATACAATCCTGAAAAGGACTATACCCCGATAGTTGTTGCGTCCGGTCACGGACACGTTGCGGAAAAGATAATCAACCTTGCCGATGAAAACGGAGTGCCCGTTTACCGTGACGACTCGGCAACAGCGCTTCTCACTATGCTGAACGTCGGTCAGGGTATTCCCCCCGAGCTTTATCAGCTTGTAGCAGGCATTTACGTTCAGGTCATGCAGATAGCAAAGGAAAAGAATAAATATTGATAAGCTTTTCCAAGCTCTCATTTTTATAATGTTCTGAATTTATCCTCATAAGGTAAGACAAAACAGATAGTTTTCCAATTCTTTGAATAATGAACTTCATTGATTACAGCCGTATTACAAATTATTAAGCAACGGTTAAAAATCATAAAAACAGCTTGATTATTTTGTTTGTTATGCTATAATGAGTTTGTCCCCGAGGGAAAAGCCGTTATTGTGCGGCTTTTTGCCCGGGAATATTATTGTTGAAAGGATAAAAAACACCATGAACATTAAGAAAATTATTGCAGCGGCAGCTGCTCTTGCTTTGTGCGCATCGGTACTTACAGCCTGCGGCAGCAGCGCAGACGAGGAAATAACAACCGCTTCCGAAACAACTACTGTTTCCGAGACAGAAGCTGAAACTTCCGAAGAGACGGAGAGCGAATCAGAATCCGAATCCGAGACCGAGACTGAAACAGAAGCAGAAAGCGAAGCCTCCGACGAGACCGCTGCTGAAGAAGACGCTGAAGCAGCCTCAAATCCGCTTCAGCCTATTGCAGACGCGGCTCTTGCCGTAGGCGAGTGGCCTGTTCTTATGGAGGTCACAGACGAAACTGCTCTTAAAGAGTTTTTCCTGCTTGACCCTGCAAATGAGAACTACCGCAATATGCTGGTTCTCCAGTGCCCCATGAGCGCCTCAATGTGCGAGATCATCATTATCGAAGCTGACGACGTAAATGCTGCAAAGGCAGACCTTGATGCACGCCGTGAAAAAGCTATCAATCAGGACGCTTGGTATCCAAAGGATATTGAACTTGCAGAAGCTTCCATCGTTGGCACCGAAGGCGATTATGCATACTTCATTTTCGCTTCAGAGGCTTCCGAGGCTGAAAAATCAATCGTTGACGCTATCAAAGCTCTTTAATATGTCACTGAAGCACATATCCGGTTCTGTTCCGGATATGTGCTTTTTGCAAGTTTCAGGATTTATTTATTCATTTTCTTGGTTTGTATTTTGGGACATTATCAAGAACAAATTGTTAAATTTTTGACATTCTGTTCTTAAAAAGCGTAATTTCCGTCTGTTATTCCAAAAATGCAATACAAATTTCGTATTTTTGAATAAGAGAAATTTTAAATCTCCCTTGACTTATTGACGGTAATAAGATATAATAGTATATGTGGGAAATTTGAGTGTTTTTGCACGGATTTTTGCGAAAATGCAAAAATATTCACGTTTCAATTCAAATTTTATAAAGGAGCTGCAAATTATGTCACTTACAAAGAACCCTAATGTCAACAAGTGGGTTGACGAAATGATTGCACTTACAAAGCCTGATAAGGTTGTCTGGATCGACGGCTCAAAGGAACAGCTTGACGCACTTACAGAAGAGGTTTGCTCTCTTCCCGATGATAGCTGGGATAAAATGTATAAGCTTAACCAGGACGAGCTTCCCGGCTGTCTTTACCACAGAACACGTGCTAACGACGTTGCCCGTGTAGAGGACAGAACCTTCATCTGCTGCAAGAATAAAGAGGACGCAGGCCCTACAAACAACTGGTGCGACCCTCAGGAAATGTACGCTAAGCTCACACCGCTTTACGACGGCGTTATGAAGGGCAGAACAATGTACGTTATCCCTTACTCCATGGGTCCTATCGGATCTCCTCTTGCTAAGGTAGGCGTTGAGCTTACAGACTCCATCTATGTTGTACTCAACATGAACATCATGACAAGAATGGGCAAGGCTGCTTTCGAGAATCTCGGCGACGAGTCCAACGACTTCGTAAGAGGTCTCCACTCCAAGGCTGACGTTGACCCCGAAAAGAGATATATCGTTCACTTCCCCGAGGACAACACTATCTGGTCCATCAACTCCGCATACGGTGGAAACGTTCTTCTCGGCAAAAAGTGCTTCGCTCTCCGTATCGCTTCCTACCAGGGCAAGAACGAAGGCTGGATGGCTGAGCATATGCTTATCCTCGGCGTTAAGAAACCCGACGGCGAAGTTAAGTATATCACTGCTGCATTCCCCTCTGCCTGCGGCAAGACAAACCTTGCAATGCTTATTCCGCCTGAGGGATACAAGAAGAACGGCTATGAAGTATTCACAGTCGGCGACGATATCGCTTGGATGAAGCAGGGTCCCGATGGCAGACTATACGCTATCAACCCAGAGAACGGCTTCTTC
>JBJESH010000143.1:0-3743 GCA_051882695.1 Oscillospiraceae bacterium
AATGATATAAGGATATCAATTTTGATTTTAAATTACTAATCAATAATGATATCTACGCTTGACAAAACACGATTTTGGTTGTATAATAAATTTGTCGAATAACGGCAAATAAAACGAAAAGGGGAAATCAGAATGAATGAAAACATGACCTCAAATGAAAATACAGCAACAGCAACAAAATTCTGCAAGCACTGCGGAGGTAAAATTCCTGTTGATGCTGTTCTTTGCACGCTTTGCGGACGTCAGGTAGAGGAACTTAACACGGGCAGTTCACCTATGCCTCAAATTATTATCAATAATGACAATAATAATATCAACAGCAACACAAACACTAACACTGTTAACGGCGGCGTTATGGGTAATCCTAAAAATAAAACGACAGCTATTATTCTTTGCTGCTTGGGTTTCTTTGGAATTGCCGGGTTGCATAAATTTTACGAAGGTAAAATCGGGTCGGGAATTTTATATTTCTGTACCGTCGGTTGGTGTTTTATCGGTACAATTATTGACCTTATAGCTTTGCTTGGCAAGCCGAGTACATATTATGTTTAATACACAAAACTCCCGTCTGCGTTTGGCAAACGGGAGTTTTCCGGTTATCAGGTAAATTCGTGCATTGTGCTTTCTGCAATGCGGTGCAGCTCGTCCTCGGTACGGATCTTGCTGCTGTTTTTCATTACTGCGCCCCGAACATAATCGGGAAGAGAGGCAAAATAGATCTTGGCAGTCTCGCAGCTGTTTAAAAGGCTGTCGAGATTTTCATATTTTTTCATAAACTTTAATTCCTTTCACGGGAATATCATTTGCAGTTTATTTTAAAATATTCTTGTATTTTTGATTTTTCGCTGCGCATACCGTTATGCTTTTGTACTCCGGAAACTGTTGATTTATTTTAAATAATGTTGTATAATTATTTTAAAATAATAAACATAATAACAAAAGGAGCGATCTTATGGCAAAGCTTGACTATGAATACGTCTGGACGGACAAAAAACGCACGGTTTTCGGTCTGCCTATATCTTTTACACGATATATCCTTACCGAAAAAAAGCTTATCACCAGAAAGGGCTTTCTGTCTATCACTGAGGACGAGATAGAGCTTTACCGCGTTGTTGACAAAAGCCTGCGGCTGCCCTTCGGTCAGAGAATGTTCGGCTGCGGTACGGTTGTGATAAACTGCCGTGATACCGATACTCCCGTTAAAGAGGTCATTTCAATTAAAAATCCGAGAGAGTTTATGAAAATACTTGAAAAGCACGTTGACGTTCAGCGTGACAAGTACCGCACAAGAGGCAGAGACATGATAGGCTCGGATATTACTCTCGGTCATGACTGTGACTGTGATTGCGATGAATAATATGCTTGATTTTATCAAAGAAACCACAGACTGCTGGGATTTTCTGAAAAGTACGGAGCTGCCCGTTTTTATTTACGGAATGGGCGACGGTGCGCTGAAGATAATGCGTGTTTTTGAGAAGTACAAAATCCCACTTGCAGGATTTTTTGCCAGCGACGAGTTTGTGCGAGGTCATACCTTTGAGGGGCATCTGGTGCATACGCTGTCGCAGATAGAGGCGCTTATCGACGATTTTGTGATAGTGCTTGCTTTTGCGGCAGGATATCAGAGCCTTTACGACCGCATCAACGAAATTGCAAAGCGGCATATTCTTCTTGCTCCCGATGTTCCAGTTGCCGGTGACGGACTGTTTACCTACGGCTATTGTATGGAGAATGCAGAGAAAATTCAGGAGGTTTACGATATGCTTGCGGATGAAAGGTCGCGCCGGACCTTTGCGGATGTGATAAATTTCAAGATAAGCGGCAAGATAGAATATCTTAACCGCTGTACATCTCCGAGGGAGGAAATTTACGGCGGCATAATTCCGCTGACCGATAACGAGACTTTTGTTGATCTGGGCGCTTATAACGGTGATACGGCGCAGGAGTTTATTGAAGCCTGCGGAGGAAATTTCAATCATATTTACGCATTTGAACCGAATCCGAAAAACTTCCGCAAGCTTGGTAAAAATCTTCCCGATGATGAACGCATCACGCTTTTCAACGGTGCTGCATGGAGCAGGAATTGTACGCTTCCCTTTACTGCAAATGAGGGAAGAATGTCCCGTGCAAACGGTTCGGGCAAAGCAGTAGAAATACCCGGATATGCAGTGGACAGTGCAGTTCCCGAACAGGCAACGGTTATAAAGCTTGACGTTGAGGGTGCAGAGCGGGAGGCTATTCTCGGAGCGAAAGGGCATATTGCAGGGGGTGCAAAAATCCTCTGTTCGCTGTATCACAGAAACGAGGATATGTTTGAGCTTCCGCTTCTTATAAAAAGCATTGACCCGAAGCGGAAATTTTACATCCGGCATCAGCTTTATATCCCTGCTTGGGAAACAAATCTTTATTGTATACGGCAATGATATCAAATACAGCAGTTGCATTTTAAAGAAGTGCAACTGCTGTATTTTTTTACAAAGTTTTTTTGTACTTGTTGACGGTCCCGATAAATTTAAATAGAATAAAATCAAGAGAAGGAAGGGTGCCCCTTCGGGCATTCCGTAATAGACTTTTGCAGTAATTTGAAGTATGTGGCTCGGTACTTCAATAAGGCTAAAGCATAAAGTTTTTTATTAAAGGGTGCCCCTTCGGGCATTCCGTAATAGACTTTTGCAGTAATTTGAAGTATGTGGCTCGGTACTTCAATAAGGCTTAAATGCAAAGTTTTTTATTAAAGGGTGCCCCTAATAAGCTTAAAAATGGGTGCTCCGTTGTATAGTGACTATTGAAAGGATTGATTTTATTGACTATTGAACAGGCTTTTATCACGCCTAACAAGTACAGCCGTCCGCAGATACCGCTTAAAAAGATTACGAAAATCGCAGTGCATTATGCCGGTAATGCAGGCAGCACGGCAAGAAACACCCGTGATTATTTTGAGTCGCTTAAAGACCAGATACCTGACAGTACGGGCAAGTGGTGGCTTAACAAAGACGGTACATATCGCACCTATAAGGGACAGAAGCTTGCTATCCGTTATGTATCGTCGCATTTTGTTGTGGGACTTGACGGCGAGGTTATACAGTGCATTCCTACTGATGAGTGGAGCTACTGCACCAATCAGGCAAACGGGTACAGCATATCTATTGAAACTTGTCATCCCGACAGCACGGGCAAATTCAATGACATTACCGAGAAAAGTCTTGCTGAGCTGTGTGCATATCTTTGCAAGCAATTTGACCTTGACCCGGAAAAGGACATTATCCGTCATTATGATGTGACAGGCAAGCAGTGTCCGCTGTACTGGAGTCCTACGAAATACACTTCGGAAGAGACTGCAAACTCTCGTTTTTCGGCGTTTAAAGCAAGAGTAAGGTCGCTTCTTGAAAACGGTTCTGTCTGCAAACCCGAAAAAAGCTTTCTTGTAAAGGTTCTTGACAGTGCCTTGAACATAAGAAAATACCCATCGCTGACCGCACCCGTTATGGGAGTTATTACGGACGGAGGGGTATATACTATTACCGCTTCGGAATACGGTGGAAATATTCTTTGGGGTAAGCTCAAATCGGGCGCAGGCTGGATATCGCTGGGCAGCAAATATGTCAGACGAATTGAGGAGGACAAGCAATGAACGATTTCATAAAAAGTGCAATTGCAGCTGTCTGCACAGCGGCAGGCTTTATTTTCGGCGACATGGACGGTCTGATGATAGCGCTCATTGCGCTTATCGTACTTGATTACAT
>JBJESH010000144.1:0-3739 GCA_051882695.1 Oscillospiraceae bacterium
ACCAGTTCGTTGCAGGCTTCATGGGTTCACCTCAGATGAACTTTGTTGACGCTGTACTCAGAAACATTGAAGGCAAGTTTACTATTGAATTCGGCTCCGAGGATACCAAGACATCCCGCGGCAAGAAGTACTATGTTGAGCTTCCCGAGTCCAAGGTTGACGAGCTTACTCTTGACAACTATGTTGACAAGGAGATCATAATGGGTATCCGTCCTGAGAACATCCACGATGAGGAAATGTATCTCTCCGCTGCTAAGACAGGCGTTATCGACGCTAACGTTGAGATCACCGAAATGATGGGTGCTGAGACATTCCTTTACCTGAACTGCGAGGGCATTCCTCTTACTGCTCGTGTTGATCCTCGTTCAACAGCGCGTCCTCAGGATACTATCAAGGTTGCTATTGATCCTAACAAGGTTCACATCTTTGATAAGGAAACTGAAAAGACTATCGTTAACTGATTGTCTTTCCCCGATTAAAAGCATAAAAATCAAACCGCTTCTGACTTTGTCGGAAGCGGTTTTTGTTGTTCATTTGCGGTTTGGTAACGTCAGTATGAGATGAATTATAGTTTAGCGGCATATAACATTAATTTTTGTAGGGGACGGGTTTCCCGTCCCGAAAATCAACACAAAATACCTGTAAACCACGGGCGGCGAAACGCCGCCCCTACAATGGTTTTCCTGATATTAACGTCACCAAGCGCAAATTCTAATTTATCAAAACAACTATTAAATAAAAATTTGATTTTCAAATGCGATCCGATTCTGCCTCGGATTGACAAAAGACGGCTGATGTGGTATAATTTAATGAGAATATTAAATATTTAAGGATGGTTTTTTATATGCCGGATCAGTTTTCAAGGACAGAGCTTCTGCTTGGAAAAGAGGCAATGGAACGGCTTTATAACAGCAGAGTCGCCGTTTTCGGCATAGGCGGCGTGGGAGGCTATGCTGCCGAGGCTCTGGCTCGCAGCGGTATCGGTACTCTTGACCTTATCGACAACGACAAGGTTTGTCTGACAAATCTGAACAGACAGATATATGCGCTTCACAGCACAATGGATAAATACAAGGTCGACGCCGCAGCAGAGCGTATTCACGACATCTGCCCCGATATAAAGGTGAACACGCACAGGTGCTTTTTTATGCCCGATACGGCAGACGGTTTTGATTTTACGGAATATGATTACGTTATAGACGCCATTGACACAGTCACCGGAAAGCTGGAAATAATCAAGCGTGCAAAGGCGGCAGGAGTCCCCGTGATATCCTCCATGGGCGCAGGCAACAAGCTTGACCCGACAGCATTCCGTGTGGCGGATATTTTTGAAACTAAGGTTTGTCCGCTGGCAAAGGTCATGCGGTATGAGCTGAAAAGGCTCGGCATAAAGGATGTTAAAGTTGTGTACTCCGAGGAAAAGCCCCTTTGTCCGTCAGCAGAAAGCGCCGGCGAGGACGAGGCAGCCGCTTTCCGCAGGAGTATTCCCGGCTCGGTAGCTTTTGTGCCGTCAGTTGTGGGACTTATCATAGCAGGAGAGGTCATCAAGGACATTTCCCGCTGCGGCAAGGTATGATATGCAGCGTACAGTTATGAAGCGCAGCTGCGGAACTGTACGGCATAAATTATATAAAATATGAATTGAAAGGCGGAATCGGTTATGAACAAGTATGCAGGAACACAGACAGAAAAGAATCTGGAGGCTGCTTTTGCAGGTGAATCCCAGGCAAGAAACAAGTACACATATTTTGCTTCAAAGGCTAAAAAAGAAGGCTTTGAGCAGATCGCAGCGCTGTTTCTGAAAACTGCTGACAATGAAAAGGAACACGCTAAGATGTGGTTCAAGGAGCTGAACGGTATCGGCGATACTGCCCAGAATCTTTCTGCCGCTGCCGATGGCGAGAACTATGAGTGGACAGATATGTACGAAGGCTTTGCAAAGACTGCCGAAGAAGAAGGTTTTCCGGAGCTGGCAAAGAAATTCCGTATGGTAGGCGCTATTGAAAAGTGCCATGAGGAGCGTTACCGTGCGCTGCTGAAAAATGTTGAAACAGCCGAGGTTTTCGCAAAGAGTGAGGTCAAGGTTTGGGAATGCCGCAACTGCGGACACATTGTTGTTGGCACAAAGGCTCCCGAGGTATGCCCCGTATGCGCTCATCCTCAGAGCTATTTTGAGATCCACGCTGAAAATTATTGATATTTTTGATACATTAATAATAAAAAGGACTTTGCACAATGTTATGCAAAGTCCTTTTGTTTTATTTATTTTGAAAGGAATTTAAGATAGTCGTAAATTATCTGTGCCGCTTCCGCACGGGTAATTGTTTTTTCTCCGTTCAGCTTGCCGTTTTCGCCCGTGATAAAGCCCTTTGCGTTTGCAACAGCAATATAACCTGCGTCTTCATCGCTGTTCTTTACATCGCTGAAAGGCGACTTGAAGATATTCAGCTTTGCAATGTCTGCGGAAAGATACAGCTTTCCGAACATCACTGCCGCTTCTTTTACGGTAGTTTCTGCCTTGTCCTTCTTCTCGGCTTCGGCTTTCTTTTCCGCCTCGGTTTTCTGAGCCAAGGTCATATCCTCTTCGACGTACTCTACTTCAACCTCGTCCTCATAAGCTACCGAATATCCGCCCAGTGCACTTGTAACAAGGTTCATAAATTCGTCCTCGGTAATAAGCTTGTCAGGCTCGAATTTGCTCTTGGTCGTAAGAACAACTCCGTACTTCTGAAGCGCGCGGATAGCCTCTTCCTGCTTGATGCCCTTGATGTCAGAGTATTTCACATCCTCTGCGGAAACGTAAGTATAAGGCTCTGTACCGCTCCAGCTGCAAAGCTTGCCCGTATTTGCGTTAAGATAGAAGCTGTCCATCTTATAAATAAGGTATGTCTTTACCTTGCCGTCCTTGGTTATCCAGCCGTCATAGTAGTATTCAAAAGCCTGCTGATCATAAAGCTTGTCAAAAGCTTCGGACTTGCCGAGAATATTATTGGGTACAAAGGTAACATCTTCGGTATGGTTAACGCTGTAGCTTGTAACCACTCCGTTTGAGTCAACGCTTACGGATATCTGATCGCCCGTTACCTGAATACCGTTTACAAAGCGGTTGAAAGCAAAGCTTCTTTCGGATTCATAATAGGTCTTGCCGCCGCTTGTCCATGAAGAAACCGGCGAGGAATTGCTCTTGTCCGCCTTGTACTGCGTAAAAATATCCTTTGAATAGGTCTTTGCCACGGACTCTGCAATGCCTTTTGCCTTGGCAACATCAAGCTTGGGCAGGTCGGCTTTATTGCCGTATCTGTTAAGATAAAGCACCTCGCCCGTTTCAGCGTTGAGCCGTACATTTATATTTGTATAGCTTTTGTAATTTTCCTTCAGCTCGTCCTTGACCGCATATCTAAGGTCGAGATAGAAAGTCTCATCACCTGTTTTTACGTCCTCTGTGGAGTATATCTCATAGCTTTTCAGCTTGTAATCATCGGTAAGAGCCACAAGCTTGTCGGTTTTCAGCATTTCAAATGCCTTGTCGGTTTTGATAAGGTTGTTGTCCTTCTGAATTTTCTCCAGCTCGGCAGGAGTAAAATTCACTGAGCCTGTTGCAGGATTTTCAAGTCCTTCGTCAGAATCACATTCCTCGGCAACAGCGTCGTCACAATCCCAGCCGCCGTAATATCTTGTACCCTCGGCTGCCTTCATGTCCTCCCATATGGTGGATTCCTTGCCCGTAAAAGCGTCTATC
>JBJESH010000145.1:0-3739 GCA_051882695.1 Oscillospiraceae bacterium
TACCGAAAAATATGGCGGAATGTGCGATTTCTATGAAGAGTACGGCTGCTTCTGTGCCTGTGCGTTTATCCCTGTGTGAATGCCGTTTATCCCAATCCCTTGCAAATGCTTTTTGCAGGGGATATACTTTTCTTATGGAGGGTCTATGATAAATTTTGAAAATGTGAGCAAGTATGCACTGAATAACGTTTCCATACATATTCCAAAGGGCGAGATAGTCGGTCTGATAGGCGCTTCGGGAGCCGGCAAAACTACGATGATAAAGCTTGCCTGCGGACTTCTTGCGCCCGAAAGCGGCAGAGTTTATACTCTTGACAAAGACCCCGTTTTAAACCGCAAGCTGTACAAAAATAACGTCAGCACATTTATCACGGGAGTACCTCTTCTTTGTCGTGATGATACGGTTTTGCAGGACTTTGAGCTTATTCGGAATATGTACGATATCGAAAAAAACGAGTTTGACAAGCGGTATAAGGAATTGTCGGAACGGCTTGATTTCGGAAAATATGAAAGTCAAACCGTGAAAAATCTTTCCTTGGGACAGCGTATGCGTGCGGAGCTTGGTGCGGCGCTTATTTATGAGCCGAAGCTATTGCTCCTTGATGAGCCTAATGTGGGACTTGACGAAAACGGAAAGGCTGCGCTGTGCGAATTGCTGACCGAACGCTGCAAAAACGGTATGACCGTGCTAATGACCTCTCACGATATGGCAGGAATATCAAAAATGTGCGGCAGAATTGCACTATTGGACAGCGGAAAGCTTGTCTTTTACGGCAGCGAGGATAACCTCAGAAGCCGTTATGCTCCCATTGATGTTATGATAATAAAATTCGGTGGAAATATCCCAGACCTTGAGGACTTGCCGCTGAAAAAATATGCTGTTCGGGACAATACTCTCACATTATCATACAACTCCAACCATATAACCTCGGCAGAAATTCTAAAATTGATTTTAGGACAGACAACTGTTTCTGAGGTCAGCATAAGAAAGCCAAGCCTTGAAAGCATAATTTCACAACTGAAAGTCGGAGGATAATATGAGCTTCATTGAAGTAAAAGACGTCAGCAAAACCTTTAAAATAAGCAAGCGCCGCAGCGGTGTTCCGGGTATGCTTGCAAATCTTTTTGTGCCGAAATATGAGAAAAAAGAGGCTGTTAAGAATATCAGCTTTAATATTGAACAGGGTGAAATGGTGGGATTTATCGGTCCTAACGGCGCAGGAAAATCCACTACAATAAAAATGCTCTCGGGCATTCTCTATCCGGACAGCGGCGAGATAAATATGGGCGGATATATCCCCTACAAGCAGCGCAAAAATTATGTCGGCAGGATAGGCGTTGTTTTCGGGCAGAAATCCCAGCTTCAATGGGACTTGCCCGTTATCGACAGCTTTGAGCTGCTGAAAGCTATTTACAGCGTGCCCGACGGTGTGTATAAGAAAAATCTGAACCGCTTCACCGAAATGCTTGACATGAGCAGCTTTATCGACCAGCCTGTCCGTCAGCTTTCTCTCGGTCAAAAAATGAGGGCAGATATAGTTGCGGCGCTTATCCATTCCCCCGAGATAGTGTTTTTTGACGAGCCGACCATCGGCGTTGACGTTGTGGGAAAGGAAACTATCCGCAGCTTTATTCGTGAGCTTAACGAGCAGGATAATGTGACCATGATATTCACCACTCACGATATGCAGGATATCGAAAAGACTTGCAAGCGTTTGATAATAATTGACGAGGGTGCAAAGGTCTATGACGGCACACTTTCGGGCATTCGCGAAAAATACGGCACCTCACGTCAGCTTGATGTGGAGTTTGGCTCAAAAGAGGATATTGCGCCAATTGATAATGTGGAAATTGTGGAGCTTGAAAACAATAAGAAACGTTTTGTTTTTGAAAGCAGAGACGTACATATCAATGAGCTAATGAATCATCTTCTGAGCAATTACAATGTCCGTGACATAAACATTTCAGAGCCGGAAATTGAAAGCATTATCCGCAGGATATACAACAAGGAAGTGGTGGAAGCATGAGAATATCACCCTATATCGCATACGCGAAAAAATGCTTTTTAGGCAGAAGTGCATACCGCTTCGACCACCTTATAGGGATATTATCGACCTGTCTGCAGTTCTTCATTTTCTGCGAGATATACAAGGCACTTTACGGCGGCAACAGCGAAATTGACGGGATAACAATGTCAATGGTAACGACAAATTTTGTCCTTGCAATGGGACTCGGCACAGTATTTTCCCCCGACGATTATTTCCTCCCCAATAAAATATGGGACGGCAGCATTTCCACCGAGCTGCTCCGTCCTATCAGCTTCAAAGGCAGAATGATAGCCGAAAATCTGGGCAATGCGCTTTTCAGCCTTATATTTCATTTTGTACCCGTTCTGATAATTGCAGCGGTGACCGTTGGAGTGAGCGCTCCTGCAAGTCCCGTGATGTTTCTGCTGTTTCTGTTAAGCGCAGTTCTCGGCTTCGGAGTGCTGTGGGCGATAAGCTTTGCGGTGCAGATGACAGCGTTCTGGCTCATAAATATATGGAGCCTTATCACGATAAAAAACGTGTTTGTGAACGTGCTTTCCGGCTCTATGATACCGCTGTGGTTCATGCCGGATTGGATGAGAGGAGTGCTTAGCTTCACGCCGTTTTCTTCAATCTATTTTACTCCCGTTCAGATATATCTCGGTCAGCTTTCCTATAGTGAAATTGCGCTGAAATGCGCAGTTCAGCTTGGGTGGATAGCGGTGATATATCTTATCGGAGATATTCTTTGGAAAAAGGGTCAGCAGAAATTAGTGGTACAGGGAGGCTGAAAGTTTGAAAATCTTCGCTTTTCAAACTACGAGTTTTGTTTTTTCGGCTGCCGCCGAAAATTTCCTGACGGAAATCACAAAACTCAGAAAGGATGGTCATGACAATGAAAGACGTTTTGCACTTAATTGGTATGTATACAAAAACTACCGCAAAGGCGTGGTTTCAATACCGTGTTGACGCTGTACTGAAGTCGCTGGCGGTGTTTCTCCGTGAAGCTACGGGAATAATCGTAATATGGTTCACGCTGCTGAAATTTGATGATCTTAACGGCTGGGATATTTACGAAATGCTGTTTCTTTTCAGCCTGCTGTTTCTGACCTATGGCATTATGATAATTTTTTTCACAGGGTTGCGTGACTTTGGCAGCACTGTCCGCAGCGGCAATTTTGACAGGTTTATTCTCCGTCCGAGAGGACTTCTGTTTCAGATAATATTCGTAAATTCCGACTGGTTTGCCGCCATCGGACACGGCGGTTTAGGCATAACTTTGTTTCTGATATCCGCAGGAAAAGTGGGTATCAGGTGGAATATGTACAACGCTTTGTATTATATTTTCACCGTTGCAGGCGGAGTGCTTATTCAAGGAGCGGTATTCCTTTTTCTTGCCACGCTGAACATTTATCTGCTGCAAACAAACAGCCTGAAAGGACTTATCTACTGGAATATGCGCAAATTTGCAGGCTACCCCATAAGCATTTTCCACAAGGCAATTCAGTTTTTTATGATATATGTTATGCCCTTTGCTTTTGTGAATTATTTTCCCGCCCAGTATCTTCTCAGAAAGGACGATATGTCCGACTATCCCGAAATATTTATGTACTTAACCCCGGCTGTGGGGATTGTTATGTATCTGCTTGCATATCTTTTCTGGCGGTTTAGTATCAGGTTTTATAAGAGTTCGGGTAATTGATGATAAAAAA
>JBJESH010000146.1:0-3703 GCA_051882695.1 Oscillospiraceae bacterium
CTTCAAATCTCGGAAAGTAAATACCTGATTTTATGACTAAGGCTCAGAAATATATCAATAATTTTTTCAAGGACTATCCGCAGATACAGCAATGGCTTTCTGAACTGAAGCTTGACTGGGGCGGAATAGTATCGTCTGTGTCGGTATGGCTCAAAAGCGGACTTTCCTCAACAATCGGAGTTGCCGCAACAGCGGTCAGCGGTGTGGTTTCCGCTTTTATAGGACTGATTTTTGCCGTATACATTCTCTTGCAGAAGGAACGTCTCGGAAACCAGTTCAGAATGATAATGTATGCTCTTGTGCCTGAAAAAGCGTCGGACAAATTCTTTGAGATAGCTGCTCAGGCTAACAAGACCTTTTCAAATTTTCTGTCGGGTCAGTGCCTTGAAGCTGTCATTCTCGGCTGTATGTTTGCCGTTGTAATGCTCATTCTGCAAATGGATTATGCTGTTCTGATAAGCGTACTTATCGCATTTACGGCACTTATCCCGCTTGTGGGAGCATTTATCGGATGCTTTGTGGGAGCGTTCCTGATTTTAATGGAAAGTCCTGTTGACGCTCTTGTTTTCGTAATTATTTTCCTTGTTCTTCAGCAGATAGAAGGCAATCTTATTTATCCAAAGGTAGTCGGAGAAAGCGTAGGTCTTCCTGCAATATGGGTACTTTTTGTAGTTACTATAGGCGGCAAGCTTATGGGCGTTATCGGTATGCTTGTGATGATACCTGCTTCATCGGTGCTGTATGCGCTTTTCCGTGAATTTGTTGTCAAAAGGCTCAGAACCAAAAGCGTAAGAGTTCAGAAAATGTTTTTCCGAAAGACTTCTCCGCCTGCTGCTGTATCTGTTACGGCGCCGAATATTGTTCCGGCAGAAGAACACGTTACTAACAACGTCAAAAATACACCTAAGAAGAAAAAAAGATAAGTTTTACTTCAAATGCAAAACGGAGATGTTGATATGTCCGGAAAGAAAATGACCGCCGTGCTGAAGGGTATCATGCAGGCGGCTCCAATTGTAATGGTTTTGTTCTGTATATTTCTGTATTTCAGATATTTCAGGGGAGTGACAATAGAGCATATACTTGAATTTACTCCCGAAAATCTGTGGCTTGCCGCACTTGTCATGGTCGGCCTTTTTGCACTGAAATCACTGTCGGTATTTTTCCCGATGCTGCTGCTTATCGCCGCTTCGGGAAGTATTTTCCCCACATTCACTTCCGCACTTATCGTCAACAGTATCGGCGTTGCAGTCATGCTGCTGATACCGTATTCCATAGGACATTTTGCGGAGCGCGAGTTTGTGGAAGGTTTAATAAACAAACATAAAAATGCTGACAAGTTAAGAGAGATAAAATCGGACAACGAGCTTTTTATTGCTTATTTTCTCAGGGTGATAAATATGCTCCCATGTGATCTGGTAAGCATGTTTCTCGGTTCTACGGGCTTCAAGCTTTCAAAATATATGCTTGGCTCGTTTCTCGGAATACTTCCGGGTCTTATAGCGACTACGCTGATGGGTTCAAGTGTGAACAATCCTGCATCGCCGAAGTTCTGGGCATCGGTAATAGTTGAAATTGTTTTTGCGGCTGCTTCGACTATTTGGTATTATTTCTATAAAAAGAAGAAAAAAGCTCAGTAATACTAAAAACCATTTAAACTGTAGACAAAAAATCTTCGCATAATCCATATACGCAAGATTATGCTCGATTTTTTGTACAGCTTTTAAATGGTTTTTAGTATAAAAAGATAAAACGGAAGTCCCCTGTTACAAGAGGACTTCCGTATTTTTTATTCGTATCTGAGTGCTTCGATGGGGTCAAGCTTTGCTGCACGGTTGGCAGGGTAATATCCGAAGAATATTCCTATCGCCATTGAGAATGATACTGCAAGAAGTATTGCTCCTACCGAAGGCGAAGCCATCGTTCCCACTATAACGCCGATAAGGTTGCCAAGCAGGACTCCGAAGATTATTCCTATCAGACCGCCGACAAGGCAGATTATGATAGATTCAATTATAAACTGGCTCCGTATTGCTGAATTGGGTGCGCCAAGCGCCTTTCTTACGCCGATCTCACGGGTACGTTCGGTTACGGAAACAAGCATGATGTTCATTACGCCGATACCGCCGACCACAAGCGAAATACCTGCAATTACCGATATTACCATTGAAACTATGCCGAGAACTTCGCTCATCATTGACATCTGAGCTTCGGCTGTCTGGTATAATATTTCAATGCTGTCATTGTTTCTGTAATAGCGGTTGTTCATGTAGTTCTTCACATCTGACGCAAAGCTTTCGGCATTTACGCCGTCGTTGATATGTACATAAAAATAGTAGAATGAGGGGTCGGCATCGCCGTACATTTCCGCAAGTGTTGTGTAAGGTATATACACTTCGTTGTTCCAGTCCTCACCCATAGCGTTTACCATTGCGCTCATCATTCCCGTCATACGGTATTCATAAACGCCTACAACGGTAAAATCATACATTGAGCCGGACATTTTTATGCTTAGAGTCTGACCGATTGCGTCCTTGACGCTTCCGTAAAGCTTTATTGCCTGCTTGTTGCTTATTGCGCAGACCTTGCCGCTCTTGCGGATATCCTTATCATTGATGTAACGTCCTGCAATGACCTCTGTCATACTCTGCTTGATATATCCGGGACTTACGCCGAATATTACAAGGTCGAGAGTTTCACGCTTATGTCTTGTTGTACCGTTTTCATTTCCGTAAATTACCGAGACCACGTTGATATCGTTCGCAAATCTCTGCTCGACGGATTCTATCATTTCTTCGGTTATGAAATCATCAGGCATAAGATAATCTCTGGCGGCGTCCTTTTTCATAGTCAGCTGGAAGCCTATAAGATTTGAACCGCCCTGTGAATCAAAGGTATCGGTAACGCTGTTTTCCATTATGCTTCCGAGAGTGTTTATCATGATGACTGAACTTACGCCGATAATAATTCCAAGCATTGTGAGCAGTGCGCGCATTTTATTGGATCTCAGGGAGGCAAAGGCAAGCTTTATATTTTCAATAAGATTCATTCTGCCGCCTCCTTATATGTCATACGGTCGCTGATTATCCTTCCGTCCGAAAGAGTTATGATCCTGTCTGTCTCTTCGGCAAGCTCAGGGTTGTGGGTAATAAGAACAATGGTCTTGCCCTTTTCTTTGTGAAGCTTATGGAAGAGGTCCATAACAAGACGTCCTGTTTTGGAATCAAGCGCGCCTGTAGGTTCGTCCGCAAGGATTATTGCCGGGTCGTTAGCCATAGCACGGGCAATGGCGATACGCTGTTTCTGTCCGCCTGAAAGTTCGTTGGGCATATGGCTTGCTCTGTCTGTCATTTCAACTATCTCAAGAAGCTCTTTTGCCCGTCTGGTGCGTTCCTTTGAAGGAACTCCTGCATAAAGCATGGGAAGCTCTACATTTTTCAGTGCAGAGGTTCTTGAGATAAGATTGAAGGTCTGGAAAACAAATCCGATTTTTTTATTGCGTATACCCGAAAGCTCTGCGTCATCAAGCTTTGAAACATCAATTCCGTCAAGGACATATTTACCCTCGGTTTGTCGGTCAAGCGCACCGACAATGTTCATAAGCGTAGATTTACCAGAACCGGAAGCTCCGACAATTGAAACAAACTGACCGTCGGGAACTGAAATGTCAAGTCCGTGAAGGATCTCAAGCTCGTTGGGAGTGCCA
>JBJESH010000147.1:0-3678 GCA_051882695.1 Oscillospiraceae bacterium
ACACAGATTTAGCCTTTTCGGGATAGAAATATATTTTGAAGTGCCTTAAAATATTAAGGAACACTCTGTAAACAAACGCAGGAAGGGAGTACATTTTCTTTGTGTTGAAAATGGCAGAATATGATTATTGAAAATTGCACGGATATAAAGGAAAAGCCAAGACGTATCCAGCAGAATTTTTCGCCTGTGGAGCCGCAGCTTGAGGAGTTTATCAATGACGGAAAAGAGTGCTGTTTTGACCGGCAGCTGTATAACTCGTTTTCCAATGCAGTGGCGCAGAATAGCAAAGCGTCAAGCATTATATCGGTAATTCTGAAAGCATTTGGGATAGTTGTGCTTGCTTCAGATGCGATACTCGTAATAATAATTCTGGTACTTATTTTTTCGGCAGAAAAGCTTAATAAGGATTTTTTTCTTTCAATTCTTCCGCCGGCAATTTTTTCATTACTGATGTTATTTGTTGCCTTATTAATATTCAGAAGTGCTTCCAAGGAAAAAAATCAATGTGAAATAAATTCTCTGGCACTTAAAGCGGCGGAAACCGGACAGGCAGTATGCCGAAAATACAGGTGTTACCAAATACTGCGTTATACATATTATGACGGAGAATCAACCACATATAAGTATTATGCTGATTTGCATAATTTTACGGTAGAGCTGCCAAATCCGTCGGAAAAATGGGGAAATGCCGATTTCGTTTACGGTGTGGTGACAAATATAAAAGGGGAAAGTTATTTTATCCTGTTCAATGATAATGATGCTGTATAATTCTTATACTAAAAACTGCGCAAAACCCGTAATTAAGGGCCTTGCGCAGTTTTTATATTTCTCGGATATTATATTCTGTCAAATGCCTGTTTAACGTCGGCAAGAATATCTTCTACATTTTCAAGACCTACGGAGAGTCTGATAAGACCGCCGTCGATACCTGCCGCAACAAGCTGCTCGTCGGTAAGTTGGCGGTGTGTTGCGGAAGCAGGGTGAAGCACGCAGGTGCGGATATCTGCAACGTGTACTTCATTGGAAGCAAGGGTCAGGCTGTCCATAAACTTAACGGCTGTGTCACGTCCGCCCTTTATGGAGAAGGAAATTACTCCGCTTGTGCCGAGGGGCAGATATTTGTCCGCAAGTGTTTTATATTTGTTGCTTTCAAGGGCAGGGTAGGAAACGAAATTTACCTTGCCTGTGGATTCTATGAACTTTGCAACTTTAAGTGCGTTTTCGCAGTACTGCTTCATTCTTACAGGAAGAGTTTCCAGACCGAGATTAAGCAGGAAAGAGCTGTTTGCGGCAGGGTAGCAGCCGAAATCTCTCATAAGCTGCATTCTTGCCTTGACAATGTACGGCGCAAAAGCATACTGCTTTGTATAAACAATTCCGTGGTAGCTTTCATCAGGCTCGGTCATGCAGGGGAACTTTCCGTTTGTCCAGTCGAATTTGCCGCTGTCAACAATTACGCCGCCGACTTGAACAGCGTGACCGTCCATATATTTTGATGTGGAATGGATAACGATATCTGCGCCCCACTCGATAGGACGGCAAAGAATAGGAGTGGCAAAGGTGTTGTCCACGATAAGAGGTACACCGTGTGCGTGAGCAGCCTTAGCCCATTTTTCAATATCGAAAACGGTAAGAGCAGGATTGGCTATAGTTTCGCCGAAAACAGCCTTTGTATTTTCCTTGAAAGCAGCATTAAGCTCTTCCTCGGAAGCGTCAACATCGACCCAGATGCATTCGATTCCCATTCTTTTCAGGGTCACGCCGAAAAGGTTGATCGTTCCGCCGTAAATCGAGGAGGAAGCGATAAAGCTGTCGCCTGCCTCGCAGATGTTGAGGATGGAAAGCAGAGAAGCTGCCTGTCCGCTGGAGGTACACATAGCCGCAACGCCGCCTTCAAGAGCAGCGATCTTCTTTTCGACAGCGTCGGTAGTGGGATTTTCAAAACGTGAGTAGATAAGGCTCTTGGTAGGGTCGTCAAAAACTGCGGCAACGTCGTCCGTAGAGTCGTAAACGTATGTAGTGCTTTGTACGATAGGCACTACTCTCGGTTCACCGTTCTTGGGAGTATAGCCTGCGTGCAGGCATTTGGTTTCGATCTTAGCGTTTGGATTAAGCTCTTTCATATCCGTAATTCCTTTCAGGTAATAAAAATTCCAAGTAAAATTATAACATATATCACCCGATAATGCAAGAATTTTATTTATCCGAAAAATATTCTTTACGCAAAATCGAGTAGCAGCTTATATCCGGCAGTTCTCCCGATGCTGCGCGGAAAAACTGCCTGAACGTGCCTTCGTACTGTAAACCGCACTTCTGCATGACCAGTCCCGAAGCCGGATTTTTAACGGCATGGGCGGCACGGACGGAGTGTAAGCCGTTCTGTTTCGATTATTTTTGTTCCTTTATGATTTAACATTCTATCAGCTCCAATAATTACGCATTACGCATTATGAATTCCGCATTATAGTTTCGCTTCCATGGGCGTGTAAATGATGCCGTCGGTAACAAGCTGCATATCGGTTTCCTTAAAGCCTACCGCACGGTAAAATGGTATTCCGTAAGGACTTGCGTTTACCGTAATGCGCTTTTTTCCTTGTGAAGCGGCATACTTTTTTGCTTCGGCATAAAGCTTCCGTCCTATGCCCCGACGGTGAAATTCGCCCGACACAAATGCAAGGCTGATATGCTCTCCGTCACGCATCGCAAGCATGCCGGCAAGCTCTCCGCCGCAGTAACAGCCCCACACGATATAGCTGCCGTCTGCAAGCATTTCACGGACTCTCTTTCCCCACAAAAAATTTCGGAAGCTTTCAACGCCTCTGCGTGTATACACCGGCGCTTCAAACTCCATAAAAACCTTGTCCGCAAGCTTGAATGCAGCTTCAATATCTTCATCGGAGGTCATTTTTTTTATGGTAAGATCAAGCTTTGTTTTTCCCGAAAACAGCATAGTTACATCTCCTTAAAACGGCTCCTTTTGGTTTTTGTAAGTATAATACTGATTTTATGATTTGTCAAGTTTTTTTCTGAGAGTTGATTTTCAAAAGCAAGCTTTTGACAAAATAACATTTTGATATTTTACGGATATTTTTGGAAATCAATTGACTTTTTGCAGGAAATGTTGTATAATTATTTATTGTGAATAATTGTTTCTTCATGGCGTAAAATACTCTTGAAATTAAAAGCAAGGCGAGGATATTTTATGCCGGATAATGAAAAAAACATCAATAATGAAGAAAATGAGACACAGTCGCAAACCGAGGAACAGCTTGACAAAGCCGACCTTATCGAAAAAAACGGCGAGGTCGTTTCACAGAATGCAAAGCACCTTATCCACTGCCTTACCGTTATCGGACAGGTTGAGGGGCACTATATTCTGCCGCCGCAGAACAAAACCACAAAGTATGAACATATTATGCCTGCCCTTGTTGCCATTGAGCAGGACCGCTCTATCGAGGGACTGGTCATAATTCTCAATACTGTGGGCGGAGATGTTGAAGCCGGTCTTGCTATCGCAGAGCTTATTGCAGGTATGAAAACACCCACGGTTTCAATTGTTGTGGGCGGAGGACATTCTATCGGAGTACCTCTTGCAGTTTCATCGAAAAGATCCTTCATAGTACCCAGCGCTACTATGACTATTCACCCCGTTAGAATGAGCGTTACGGTGCTTGTAGT
>JBJESH010000148.1:0-3672 GCA_051882695.1 Oscillospiraceae bacterium
AGAAGGATGATGATGATCCAGCAGCAGTTGCCATTGCCAAAGTTAAATCCACAGTTCATAAAGATACTCTCCTTAATATGATGTAATTATTCTGAACAGCCTCGGAACTGCCGTTGCCGTTCCGTTTGGCTTTTCATAGTTCATTTTATGAATCATATAGGATTTGGTTACAAATTTTGCTGTTTAAAATATTTTACCGTATACGACAAATATTTCCGTCAGGATGTGCAATAATATACATATGTTTAAATGAAAGGTCAGAAAAGCGTATGTATAATCTTGAAAGTTTTACCAAAAAAGCAAATGCAGTGATAAATAAGGCGTTTATTCAGGCAGGACGTCTTGGGCACACATATATGGGCAGCGAGCATCTTCTTCTTTCGCTGATAAGTGAGCAGGGCTGTACGGCGGCAGGAATTTTCAAAGTGTGCGGAATTAAAGAGGAAGCGGTACTTGTAAGGATAACTGCGCTTGTGGGACGGGGAGAGCCGTGCATTGTAGATCAGGATGCGGCTACTCCGTTTGTTAAAAAGATTATTGAGCAGGCTTTTATTATTTCATCGGAAAGCGGAGGACGGCTTGCAGGCACGGAACATCTTCTGCTTGCTTTGCTCAGAGAGGGGCAATGCACAGCAGTACGCATTATTGAGGAGATCGGCGGAAGTCTTAGCCGTCTTTCGGTAGCCTGCACGGCATCATCCGGAGGCAGTCAGAACAGCTTGGCAAAAACTCCTACGCTTATAAAATACGGAAGAGATCTGACCAAAACTGCCCGTGAAAAAGGCTTTGACCCTGTATTCTGCCGTGAAAAAGAAATTGAACGTGTCATACAGATATTATCGCGGCGTACCAAAAACAATCCCTGCCTTGTGGGCGAAGCAGGTGTCGGAAAAACCGCTGTTGCCGAGGGGATTGCTGTTATGCTTGCAGAGGGCAAGGTTCCCGAAGCTATCAGGGGAAAGCAGCTTTTTTCGCTGAGCCTTACCTCTATGCTTGCGGGAGCAAAATACCGAGGTGATTTTGAGGAACGCATAAAGCAGTGTCTTGACGAGGTTGCGGCAAACGGAAATATTATTCTTTTTATAGACGAGCTTCATACCATTGTCGGAGCAGGCGCAGCGGAGGGAGCAATTGACGCAGCGAACATTCTCAAGCCTCAGCTTGCACGGGGAGAATTGCAGATAATCGGAGCAACTACCCTTGATGAGTACCGCAGGATAATTGAAAAGGACAGCGCTCTTGAACGCCGTTTTCAGCAGGTGCTTATAAAAGAGCCTGACGAGAAGGAAGCAGTTCGCATAATTTCCGGACTGAAGCACTGTTATGAGGATTTTCACAGGGTAACTATAACCGACAGTGCGGTCAAGGCGGCGGTTGAAATGTCGGTACGTTATCTGCCGGACAGGTTTCTTCCGGACAAGGCTATCGACCTTATTGACGAGGCATCCTCACGGGCAAGAATGAAAGCTTCGGAGTCGCCTCAGACTTTGAGCGAGCTTGCGGAAAGTTTGCGCAGAATGCTGGAAAAGCAGACCGAGAACCGTACACGTTCAAGCCGCAAAACGGGGGATACAAGCTGGTACAGTGACAGCGAGGCTAAACCTGTGGTCATTACCGAAGAAAACATAGCCGAGGTGATTTCTGCTTCAACAGGCATTCCGGTAACGAAAATTACCGATGGCGAGGGAAAACGTCTGCTAGAGCTTGAAAGCGAGCTTAAACAGCGTGTTATAGGTCAGGATGATGCGGTTGCAGCAGTTGCGGACGCAATTCGCAGAAGCCGCGCAGGACTCAAGGACCCTTCACGTCCTATGGGATGCTTTCTTTTTACGGGGCCGTCAGGCGCAGGAAAGACCGAACTTTCAAAAGCTCTGGCTGAATGTCTTTTCGGAACGGAAAATGCTCTCATACGTTTTGATATGTCAGAATATATGGAAAAGCACAGTGTAAGCAAGCTTATCGGCGCGCCTCCGGGGTATGTCGGATGCGATGAGGGCGGACAGCTTACCGAAAAGGTTCGGAAAAAGCCCTACAGCGTAATTTTATTTGACGAAATTGAAAAGGCGCACAGTGATATAAATAACATTCTTCTGCAAATTATGGAGGATGGTATTCTTACCGACAACAGAGGAAGAAGGGTAAGCTTCAGAAGTACGGTTATAATTCTCACATCAAACGTTGGAGCTGAGCTTGTTACCGAAAAAAATGCACTTGGTTTTGCAAGTTCCGCTGAGGACGGAAACGGGTTAAAGTCGGATGTGCTTAAAGCAGTCAGAAATAAATTCCGTCCGGAACTTCTTGGAAGAATGGACGAGATCATCGTGTTCAAAAAGCTTGGTAAAAACGAGCTTTCCGGTATTGCGCGGAAGATGCTTTCGGGACTTCAGAAGCGTGCAGAAGCGCTTGAAATTTCGGTTGAATTCAGCGATGAAGCAATATCGGCGCTTATTTCTGACGGACTTGACCGTACGGGAGCACGCAAACTTCGGAGGAAAATTACTTCTACCGTTGAAAGTATGCTTTCCAAGAACATTCTGGACGGCACGGTAAAAAAAGGAGACAAAGCTGTAGTAATGGCTGATAACAATAATATTTACCTCAAAGTAACACAAATGCAGTAACAATTATCCAATTTTATTATTTATTTCATTAAAAAGTAACAATTAGTATGATTTGAGTGCTTGACAAAAATGTACTTGTTTGGTATACTTTAATTACAGTCAAAAACAGCTTGACTGATGAATTTTCAGATGTTATAATTAGTATATCAAATTTTATTTGAGGAGGATAATTCAATGAAAAAATTTGTATGTTCTATCTGTGGTTACGTTTATGAGGGCGAAAATCTTCCCGCTGATTACAAATGTCCTCAGTGTAAGGCACCTGCTTCAAAGTTCAACGAGGTCGTTGAAAACAAGCTCAACTGGGCTTGCGAGCATATCGTAGGTATCGGTAAAGAGGGCGCTGACGCTGAGATCATTGAGGGACTTAACCAGAACTTCATGGGTGAATGCACTGAGGTTGGTATGTATCTTGCTATGGCAAGAGTTGCTCACCGTGAGGGTTATCCAGAGATTGGTATGTATTATGAAAAGGCTGCTTACGAAGAGGCTGAACACGCAGCTAAGTTTGCAGAGCTTCTCGGTGATGTGGTAACACCTTCCACAAAGAAGAACCTTGAGATGAGAGTTATGGCTGAAAACGGCGCTTGTGAAGGCAAGCTGAAACTTGCTGCAAAGGCTAAGCAGATGAACCTCGACGCTATCCATGACACTGTTCATGAGATGGCTAAGGACGAAGCAAGACACGGCTGCGGTTTTGCAGGTCTGCTCAAGAGATATTTCGGCTAATCTTGTTACTGTAACATAAAATATGTCCTCAGTCTTTAGGGAGATACCGATAAATAAAATTTATCGGTACCAAGCGACAACCTTTGCTGATTTCGCAAATCAACAAACGAAATGGCAAAGGGTGCTCCCTTTAGGCTGGGGACATATTATTATAAAAATGACCTCCTGTAATTTTAGGGAAGTACCGATTGGTACCGAGCGACAAGCTTTGAGCATTTCGCAAATCAACAAACGAAATGATAAAGGGGGCTCCCCTTGGTCGCACCTCCTCGAAATGCTGTCGCATTTCTCACCCCTTGCTCCGTTTTTTTGACGCCTGCGG
>JBJESH010000149.1:0-15076 GCA_051882695.1 Oscillospiraceae bacterium
CCCTCCTGTCGACAATGGTACTGTTAAAAATTCGGATAACTAAGCATATGCGAAAGAATTGCAAGATTTGCAGCCGCTTCAACACACGGTACTGCTCTCGGAACAACGCAGGGGTCATGTCTGCCCTTGATTTTGAGAGTTTCGTTTTTAAGAGAACTGATATCGACCGTTTCCTGCGGCTTTGAAATAGACGGAGTAGGCTTGAACGCTACTCTGAACACTATGGGCATTCCCGAGGAAATACCGCCGAGAATACCGCCGTGATTATTGGTTTTGGTCAGTACATGGCCGTGTTCGTTTACATAAAATTCATCGTTATTCTGGCTGCCGAGCATTTCTGCGACCTGAAAGCCTGCGCCGAACTCTATGCCTTTAACTGCCGGAATACCGAAAACAAGCTGTGCAATACTGTTTTCAAGTCCCTCGAATATCGGCGAGCCGATACCTGCAGGAACATTTGTCACAACACATTCGATAATTCCGCCTAGACTGTCGCCGCATTCTCTCGCCTTGGTAATGTCCGCGACCATAGCCTCGCCTTTTTTATCGTTAAGCACCGGGAATTTCTTGTGACGGAGCGCAACGATCTCTTCCTTTGAAACCTCGCAGGGATTGAATTTCTTGTCCTTGATATTGTGGATCTGAACAATATGAGCACCTGTGTAAATTCCTCTGCGCTCAAGTATCTGTCCGCAGATCGCACCTGCAAAGCACAGCGGAGCAGTCAGTCTTCCGGAAAAGTGACCTCCTCCGCGGACGTCGTTAAAGCCTTTATATCTCAAAGCACCCGTATAATCTGCATGTCCCGGACGTGCAAGCTTGGCTATATTGCCGTAATCCTGTGAATGTGTATCGCTGTTATTGATAAAGGCAGCAAGCGGTGTACCTGTCGTATAATTATTGTAAATACCGGAAAGAATATTCGGCATATCGTTTTCACGGCGCGGTGTTGAAGTTGCGTCCTTTTTAGGAGCGCGTCTTGCCATAAAACAGCGAAGCTCTTCCGCGTCGATATACTCGCCTGACGGAAGCTTGTCAAGCACAACGCCGATGGCAGGTCCGTGTGATTCGCCGAAAATCGACACTGTAAGATTATGATTCCAGAATGAAGACATTTGCAAAATCAGTCCTTTCAGATAAGGCAGTTAATTTCTGATAAACTCGGATTTTCCTCCAAGAGAAGTAAAATCCTTCCAGAATTCGGGATAGCTCTTTGTTACAGCTTCGGCATCGGTAATTATGAATTCACCGTCCGACATAGTGGAAGCTACTGCGGAAGCCATAACTATCCTGTGGTCGTTGCAGCCGTTGATTTTTCCCTTATGGAAACGTTCCACAGGCTGAATTTCAAGGGAATCGTCATGAACCGTGACATTTCCTCCGACGGCATTCAGCGCATCGGCAATGGCAAGAAGGCGGTTGCTTTCCTTTATTTTGAGCCGTTTTGCACCGATAATACGGCTTGTCCCGCTTGTAAAACATCCAAGCACGGTAAGCACAGGCACAAGGTCAGGTATATCGGAAACATCGACCGTAAACGGAGCGAGCTGCTGTCCCGAACTATTTATATTATTATAACCTATTTTCTGTATAATTTCAAGGATTTTTTTATCTCCCTGAACAGAATTTTCGTTCAGATTGTCAACTTGTATCTCAGAACCGAGAGCATTTGCCACAAAAAAGAACGCCGCCTGCGAATAGTCACCTTCAACAGAGCAATCAGCCGGTCGGTACTTCTGTCCTCCCTTGATCTTGTAAATGGTAAAACCGTTTTCGTCCTCGCCTTCTTCAACCAAAATTCCAAAGCTTTCAAGAGCGCTTAAAGTCATATCGGCATAGGGTTTGGATTCAAGACGCGACGTAAGCCGTATAACAGAATTTTCCTTGCAAAGCGGAAGTGCGAAAAGAAGTCCTGTAATAAACTGAGAGGAAACATCACCTTCAAGCAGATACTCTCCGCCGGTAAGCCTTCCGGTCATTGAAAAAGGCATAACGCCCTCTTCTCGGATTATTTTCACTCCGTTTTTGCCCATTTCACGAATATATGGAGTTATTGGACGTTCCGGAAGCTTTCCCGAACCGTGAAACTCGCATTCACAGCCGAGAGCTGCGGCAATTGGTATTATAAACCGAAGCGTAGAACCGCTTTCGCGGCAGTTTATCACAGCATTTTCAGACGGATCTTTTATACCTATGACCGTGTAGGTATTTCCCTCACGGAAAATTTTTGCGCCAAGTGCTGTAAGAGCGTCAACCGTTGCGTCAATGTCCTCCGAAGCGCTTATGTTGGAAACCTCGGAAACTCCGTTTGCAAGAGCTGCAGCAATAAGCATACGGTGGGAAAAGCTTTTGGACGAAGGTGCATTTACTCTTCCGATAAGCTTTGACGGCATAATTTTAACTTCCATTAACGGTCATTCCTTTCAGTGTGTATCCGAAGCCTCGGAAAGCATTGCAAAGAAAGCTTCAACAGGCATTTTTTTAATCATGGAAACACCAATGTCACAGCAGACGATTATATTTATACTTTCACCAAAGCGCTTTTTGTCGTTAAGGCATGCGCCTGCAAGCTGTGCCATACTCGGTTCTACCTCAATATCAAGTCCGTAATAATCAAGGCAGTTTTTCAGTCGGGCATATGTACCTGCCTCGGCAAAACCGTTCTTTTCGGCAACCGAGGTTATCATCTTCATTCCTACGCTTACCGCCTTGCCATGGGTAATTCCGGTATAGTTATAGTATTGTTCGATTGAATGACCGAGAGTATGACCAAAGTTGAGCAGCATTCTTTCACCCGTATCAAACTCATCAGCTTCAACAACATCACGCTTGATGGTTACACACTGTGCAATAATGTCATCAAGAGCATTTTTGCTTTTTCTCAGAGACTCGACTGTGTATTGTTCCAGTTCGGAGAAAAGTGCTTCTGACTTTATCATTCCGTACTTGATCACCTCGCCCATACCGTCGATAAAAAACTCGTCTGAAAGGGTATCAAGCGTATCGGTATCGCAAAGCACAAGCTTAGGCTGTTTAAATGCACCCACAAGATTTTTTCCGCCGTCAAGGTCTACTGCGGTTTTTCCTCCAACAGATGAATCCACCTGTGCAAGCAAGGTTGTGGGAAGCTGTATAAAATCAATTCCGCGCAGATAGGTCGCTGAAGCAAAGCCTGTAATATCGCCGACAACACCACCGCCGAGAGCAATAAGGCAGTCACTTCGGCTGATATTGTTTTCACACAAAAAATCCCATATCTTGACAAGGGTATCGGTAGACTTCGACTGCTCACCGTGAGGAAAAACGAACTTGCATACAGTAAAGCCCTCGCTTTCAAGAGCAGATACAACAATGTCTCCATAAAGCGAATCAACTGTATCATCGGTAATGACCGCAAGCTTTTCAGCATCTGTAACGTTTTTAATGTAACCGCCGCAGAAGCGGAGCAGTCCGCCGCCGATAAGAACATCATATATTCCGGAAGCGGTAACAGTAATTTTTTTCATCGCCATATTATCCCGTCCAATCCTATTTTTTTATGCAAACAAACGTCGGAACGGCAAAAACCGCTCCGGCGCAGCTTTTTTTATTATTTGCCAAGAGGTCTGCCAAGATATGCGGCAATGTCCTTGATCTTTGCCATGATTTCGGCAAATTTTGCAGGAGTAAGCTGCTGTCCGCCGTCGGAAAGAGCACTCTTCGGGTCGTTATGTACCTCGATTTCAAGAGCGTCAGCGCCTGCAACAATAGAAGCAAGTGAAAGCGGTTCGATAAGAGAAACAATACCCGTTGCGTGTGATGGGTCAACACAAATCGGAAGATGTGATTTTTCCTTCAGAAGCGGAACAGCCGAAATATCGAGAGTATTTCTCGTCATTGTCTCAAATGTGCGTATGCCTCTTTCGCAGAGAATAACGTTCATATTTCCGCCTGCCATGATATACTCAGCTGACATGAGCAGTTCTTCCATAGTGTTTGCAAGGCCTCTCTTGAGAAGAATAGGCTTATCGCACTTTCCGAGAACCTTGAGAAGTTCAAAGTTCTGCATATTTCTTGCTCCGACCTGGATCACATCAACATCAGCAAAAAGGTCAATGTCTGCACCGTTCATTATCTCGGTTACGATAGGAAGTCCTGTTTCTTCACGAGCTTTGACAAGAAGCTTTATTCCATCTGCGCCAAGTCCCTGGAAAGAATACGGAGAAGTTCTGGGCTTGAACGCACCGCCTCTGAGCATTGTTGCACCGGCTTCCTTGCAGGCGATAGCGGTAGTGATTATCTGCTCTTCACTTTCAACCGAGCAAGGTCCTGCAATGACCTGAAGCGAACCGTTTCCGATAACTGTATTTTTTACAGGAATAACCGTATCGTCCGGATGGAACTTGCGGTTAGCTTTTTTATACGGTTCCTGAACACGGCGGATATTTTCAACACAGTCCTGAGCAAGTAAATTTTCAACGTCGATTCCCGATGTGTCGCCTACAAGTCCGATAATGTTCTGATTTGCACCCTCGATGTGATTTGCGCTGATTCCCTTTGCTTTAAGAGATTCCTCAAGTCTGCGGATAGACTCAGCCTGAGCATCCTTTTTAAGAATAATAATCATATTTTTTCCTCCGAAAAATAAATTTTATATTTAAAAACCTTTGTACATATTTCTGCACGAAACGTTTTTATTTTGTAACTATTATGACATCCGGAAGCTTATCCTGAACAGATTGGATCTCTTCCTCGGAGATATCGGTATTCTCGATATAAAGCTTTTTCAAGCCTGCAATATTTGTAAGCGGAGTAAGATTTGAGACGGGATTTCCGCCAAGCTTTATCCAACCGAGAGAGGTAAGCGGCATAAGCGGCTCCAAGTCTGAAACCATGTTGTTTTCAAGATAAATCTCGGTAAGATCTGCCATATTCGTCACAGGCGTAATATCGGTAATTGAATTATTTTGAATATGGAGCCTGTCCATATACTTCATTCCGCTGAGTGCGGAAATATCGGAAATATTATTGTCATTCAGTCTTAGCAGAGTCAGATTTCTCAGCTCTGTAAGAGGCGTAATATCCAAAATGTTGTTTTCGGACAAGTCAAGCGCCGTAAGATTCAGAAGGCCGTCCAGCGGTGAAATATCGGTTATATTATTTGCCCTCAGATACAGATCTTCAAGAGAAACAAGTCCCGCAAGCGGAGAAAGGTCGCTGATATTGTTTTTGAACAAAGAAAGCACTTTAAGACCTGTCAGACCTTTAAGCGGAGTAATATCGCTGATATTGTTCTGATATATATGAAGCTCTGTAAGGTTCACCATATACTTCAGATCCTTGATATCCTCATCTTCAAGCGCCATATTGTTAAGGGTCAGCGTAGTAAGAGATGTGCTGTACTCCACACCCTTTATTGTAATAAACTCCGGCAGGTCAGCCATTGCTTCCTCTTTTACTGCCGCCGCTTCGCTTACGGCAGGGTTGTCCTTTCCGAGAATATAGTCGGATTTATCCCTGTATAAAATATTTGGTACCGTTTCCGCTTTAAGAGATTCGACCTGACTTTCAAGCTCGCTTATACGCGATTCATAACCCGAAACATCAAGCGAAGTTTCAGCCTCGGCGGAAGCGCTGTCCCCCTTATTGCAGCCTGTCATGGAAACAATCATTGCGGCAGCACACATTAAAGACAACGCATTTTGGATTTTCAGTTTCATAAAGCCAGTCCTTTCCAAAAGATGTAAAAACAAAAAAGTCTGTGACAATTTTGCCGCAGACAGTTACAAACGATATGTTAAGCAAAACAGCCTTCTGCTTCTGTTACCGGCAATATATTTTTTTCAGGCGCGGAAAATAAAACCCATAGCTAAAGTAAAAGCCTGCGTCTTCAAAAAATATAAAGTTTAAAAAGCCCAAAGCAGAATTAACAGTCTTCATACTTTAAAATACTCCGAACAAATAAAAATTATCCGATATAATTATATACCTCGCTTGCATTATTGTCAAGAGTTTTTTGTAAAAAAAGCCATCATGTATAAAATTATAGTTCCGCTATTATTTTAAGGCTGCCGCAAATTTTAAATGCAGCAGCCTTCATGAAGTTATATTTTTGTGATCTTAGCAAAATTCGCCATAAGCTTTTTGGTTCCGACCGTATCGAATGCAACCTCAAGCATAGCGTCATTGCTGATTTTTTTCACCGAAAGAACCGTACCCTCGCCGAAAACATTATGCTTCACACGCTCACCTATAGAAAAATCCGCTGAAGCATTTTTCTTTGCCTGTTCGACCTTACGGTTTGCAAGCTCACTTTGCAGAGTGTATTTAGGCACATTCTGTACAATAACGTCATCATTTTCCTCACGCATTTTTACCGTACTGTCAATTCTTTCAACGTATTCGGAGGAAATCTCCTTTGCAAAGCGCGAAATAAGATTTCGGTTTGTAGAACCAAACAGCATTCTCTGCTTTGCATGGGTAATGTAAAGTTTTTTCTTTGCACGGGTTATTGCAACATAAGCAAGACGGCGTTCTTCCTCCATGTCCTCGAGGCTGTTCATACTGCGGACTCCGGGAAATATTCCCTCTTCCATTCCGACAATAAACACGGTAGGAAATTCAAGACCCTTTGCGCTGTGCATTGTCATCATTGAAACAACATTATCACCGTCATCGAGCTTGTCAACATCAGTATAAAGGCTGATTTCTTCCAAAAATCCCGAAAGGCTTGCTTCCTCGCCGTTTGCTTCGGAATACTGCGCCATAGTCGTTTTCAATTCGTTAATGTTCTCCATTCTGCCTGCGCCCTCATCGCCGAGAGCCTTCATTGCATTGGCATAGCCTGTTTTATCAAGCAATTCGTCAAGAAGCTCACTGAGAGAATGAGTCTCGGCAAAATCGCTGAGATAGATAAACATATCGGCAGTTTTGATAAGAGCAGCTGTTTTTTTCGATAACAGCGGATAGCTTTCACTGTTTTTCATAACTTCAACGGGAGACATATTCAAATCCCCTGCGATCTGCTCTATCATTGAAATAGTAGTATCGCCTATTCCTCGCTTAGGCTCGTTGATAATTCTCTTGAAGCGAAGCATATCACGATTATTATTCAGCACAGCAAGATAAGCGGTAATATCCTTGATTTCCTTGCGGTCATAGAACCTCATACCACCGATCACTTTATAAGGGATACCGCTTTGTGTAAATGTACGTTCAAGGCTGTTGGACTGAGCATTCATTCTGTAAAGTACGGCAAAATCCTTGTATTCTGCGCCGTCCTTAACTCCGTCGAGGATTTTTCCCGCAACGAACCTTGATTCGGCAGATTCATCGCAAGCCTTGAAAATTGTGACCTTATCACCGTCACCTGCACCGGTCCAAAGCTTCTTCTCCTTACGGGAAAGATTGTTTGAGATCACCGAATTTGCGGCGTTGAGGATATTCTGTGTTGAACGGTAATTCTGTTCGAGACGGATCACCGCTGAATTTTCAAATTGTTCCTCAAAGCTAAGAATATTTTCAATTGTCGCTCCGCGGAACTTGTAAATAGACTGGTCGTCATCTCCGACAACGCAGAGATTTCTATGCTCGCCGGAAAGCAGAGAAACAAGTCTGAACTGTGCCTGATTGGTGTCCTGATACTCGTCCACCATAACATATTTATAGAGATTTCTGTAATGAGCAAGAACATCCGGTTCTTTCTCGAAAAGCTCTACCGTAAGTCTGATAATATCGTCAAAATCCAGCGCATTTGCGTCATGCAGACGGCTCTGATAAAGCTTGTAAAGCTTTGCAATACCCATCTTGCGGTAATCACCCTTTGCCGCTGACTCAAATTCATCCGGAGTGATAAGCTTATCCTTCGCCGAAGAAATAACTCCCAGAACTGCTTTTGGAGGGAACGCTTTATCTGACAGGTCAAGCGGATCATAACAGGATTTCAGCAGTCTCTGGCTGTCGTCGCTGTCATAAATCGTAAAGCTTGAAGTATAGCCGAGCTTGTCGATCTCTCGTCTGAGTATTCTCACACAAGCTGAATGGAAAGTCGCTGCACACACGCTGTCAGCCTGTTCACCCAGCATTGAACGAAGACGTTCCTTCAGTTCCCCTGCCGCCTTGTTTGTAAAGGTAATAGCAAGGATATTCCACGGATTTATTCTGTTTACCGCAACAATATCTGCAAGGCGTGAGACTTCGGAATCATCCCTGCTTCCATTATAATTTTCGAGAAAAGCTATATCGTCATCGCTTATCCCTGCCGGAACATTTTCGTCCGCATAAGCGTTTCCGAATGTGACCATATTTGCAATTCTGTTCACAAGCACGGAAGTTTTTCCGCTTCCCGCGCCTGCAAGGATCAGAACCGGTCCGTTAACGGTAAAAACCGCTTTTTTCTGCATATCGTTAAGCCGGTCGAAATACTTCTCCAGCGCCTTTCGTTTTGCCCCTGTAAAATCAAGCCTGTTTGCCATAAAAACCTCCCAAATGTATTAAAGCAGACCGCAAGCGGTCTATAAAGTGAGATCGTGCCGTCCTGTGTTCCGATAAAAGCAGTAATCATTATAAGGACGTAAAAACATTAAAAAATCAGTTTAAAAATATTATAGCACATACGCCGTATGAATTAAAGTACCATTTTTCATTTTTAACACTTTTATAATAATTTTAAAGGTTCATATAAAAGCGGTATAAAAAAGCGGTTTACGGGAATACTTCAACAGATGAAATTTTGCCGGAAAGGAAAAAATAAAATGAAGCCAAGCAAAGAACAATGGTCATCACGTTTCGGATTTATCATGGCGGCGGCAGGCTCGGCTATAGGTTTGGGAAATCTGTGGAAGTTCCCGTATATTACCGGTACAAGCGGAGGCGCTGTTTTTTTAATAGTTTATATAATTTTTCTCATTTTACTTGGAATACCAATTCTGCTTTCCGAGCTTGCCATAGGACGTTTTGCCGGCATGAACGCGATAGACTCATGCAGAAAAATCAACGGAAAATGGGGATTTGCGGGAGCTTTCGGAATAATCGGCGCTTTCGGTGTAATGGCAAGCTACTGCGTGGTAGGAGGCTGGGTGATACGTTACATCATAAACAGTGTTACCGACAGCAGAATGAGTGCAGACTATTTTGCGGAATATTCATCAAAAAGCTTTGAACCGCTTATATGGACTGCGGTTTTCCTTATGCTGACCTGTGTCATTGTAACAGGCGGAGTCTCGAAAGGCATTGAACGCGTCAGCTCGGTACTGCTGCCCGTACTGATAGTATTTCTGGTCGGAATAATGATTTACAGCCTGACTCTCCCAAATGCGGTCGAAGGCGTAAAATTTTTTATCGTACCCGATTTTTCGGCTATCAACGGATTTTCCGACTTTATTCGCATAGTATTCAACGCTATGGGACAGGTTTTCTTTTCGCTTTCCCTCGGAATGGGAACGCTGATAACCTATGGCAGCTATCTTCCAAAGGACAACGATCTTGTTTCAAGTACAATAACAATTGTTGCGCTTGATACAGCTATTGCTTTGATAGCAGGCTTTGCGATACTTCCTGCGGTATTTTCCTTTGGATTTGAACCGACTGAAGGCTTCGGACTTATTTTCAAGACCCTTCCGGCAGTTTTTTCTCGAATGAGCGGAGGAACGTTCATTTCTTCAATTTTCTTTATACTGGTTCTTCTGGCGGCGCTTACCTCATCTATCTCACTGCTGGAAGTGATAGTCGCATGGGTCTGCACCAAGACAAAGCTTACCCGTGCATGGGCGTCAATAATAGTCACTCTTCTGATTTTCATTGCAGGCTGCTTCGCTTCGCTGTCGATAGGAGCAATACCCGATATTTCCATAGGAAACATGAGCCTTTTTGAATTTTTCAGTTTCTTCTCCGATAAAGTAATAATGCCGCTTGGCGGATTCTTTATATGTATTCTCACCGGATATGTTTGGGGTATTCCACAAGCATCCCACGAAATTTCAAACGGAGGCAGACTGAAATTCCGCATGAGAAAGCTTTTCGGCGTAACGGTACGCTATATAGCTCCTGCTTTGATTGCCGTAATTTTTACAGTTTCACTTTTCGGAATATAAAAATGCCCCGTGCTGTCAATCTGTTCATTGAACGCACGGGGTATTTTTCATGCTGTTATTCAATTTCAATGCTGTATGCAAAGACGTAGGATTTTTCGGGTGCAAGCTTTATTGCATGAGGCATTTTTGTAATATCCTCCTCATTGTCACAGTACACCGGAACACTGCTCCACGGTTCAAGGCATACAAACTGTGCCTGCTCAGTAAGCGCCTTATCCTCAAAATACGACGACCATACTGCTATACATCCCTTATTGTTATAGTTAAGCCTGATCTTCTTTCCCGTTTTTTTGCTGACAAGCGCGGCCCACGAAGAGTTCGGAGAATCCTTCATAAATACGTCATTTGCAAAAAGTTCATGACTCAGCGGAACTTTTTTTGCACCATCAAGAATGACTGTGCTTTTACCGTTAAACTCCTGAACGATATTCTCGTTAGTTTCGTATTCAACATAATAATCGTCAAAGCTGTCCCTGCTGTCAAGAGGCACTCTGAATGCAGGGTGTCCGCCGATAAAGAAATAAATGTCTCTGCTGTCGCTGTTCTTGACTGTATAAGTTACTGTAAGCTTATTACCCGAAACAGAGTATTTTATGTACAGTTCAAAATCAAAGGGATAAATTTCTTTTGTAGCTTCACTTGATCTCAGCACAAGCTCGGTTTCGGACGCTTTTGAATAAAGCACTTCAAACTCGCTGTCACGGGCAAAGCCGTGATTTGAAAGCTTGTACTCCCTGCCCTCATAAGTATATTTTTTAGAAGAAGTATTGCAGATAAACGGGAAAAGCACAGGGGCATGGCGTTTCCATACATTCGGATCCGCCTGCCAAAGATATTCGGTATCATTGTAATCCCTGATCGAATGAAGCTCCGCGCCGAAGCTGTCAACAACAGCTTTTACGCTTTCGGATGAAATAAAGACCTGCATAAAATCATTCCTTTCAAATTATGTTAAATCAGCATTTTCCACGCCATAATAATCGGTAAAGCAAATGTTTAGATCTACGTCACCGTCAATGCCGTCAACTTTGCCGTCGCTGGCATACTGCCATATCTGATAATCATAAGGATACACCGGCTCGTTGTGTCCGTCCTTATATTCAGCATACCAGAAGCCATAATCCGACAGCTTGCTCATATCAAGCTTCAATAAGGCAAATCTTCTGCTGCCGTAAACCATTGGACGATATCCACCGTCCGAAACGGTATCGCAGAATGCAGCGGCGCACTCGGTAACGGTATGCGGAGCAATTTCGTTTGTACGGGCAAGTTCGGACTCCATTATCTCCCAGTCAAAAATCACGGGATATTTTATATCATAGCCCTGTATCTGCTCCATTACGAAGTTGGCTTCCTCAATAGCTTCATCGGCTGTTACCGCCTGCGAGAAGAAGTATACTCCCACATCAAGACCTGCGTCAATAGCGCCGTTCATATACTCATGAAATCTTTCGTCAAGGTTAAGCGCTCCGCTTTCATAGCCGCGGTAGCCGACTCTCATTATTGCAAAATCAATTCCGTCTGCGGCAACACGCTTCCAGTCAATATCGCCCTGATGATATGAAACGTCGATACCCGTTTTTGAAACGACCTCGCCGTTTTCGGAATATGTATACCTGCCGTTTTCGAGAGCAAGTCCGCTGTAATCATATGTATGTCTCGGAACGCTTGTAAATGCAGGTATCCATATATCGCCGTAGTATGAATCGTCCAGCAGGATAACGTCATCTTCCGAATAGAAGTCGTAAACCCGGTTGTTCACAACTGGTACAAACTCCTCGGCAGCAGACTCGGTATCATGCGAAGTTTCTTCAGCTTTACCGATGCCTGCCGCAAGAAAGGCAACTGCCACGGAAAGGCTTGTGATTACTGTCAAAGAAACCACCGTAAGCGCTATCGCGGCATTTACCGGAATTTTAAAAAATCTTCCGTGCGGATAAGTTTTTTCCGCACTTGTTTTAACGTCCGTTATATCGTTCATCTCAATCTCCGAAAAAAGATATATTTTTTCAAATTATATCACATTTCAGCTTTTTATGCAAGTAGCAATATTATTCCTTTTGCAAAGAAATGAGGGTATCCCGATCAACAGAACACCCTCAAAGCTTGTGAAATTATTTAAAGTAAGCAACGCCGCTTTCAAAGATCTTCTGATCCTTGTTGCCGGGAACATTCTTGCATATCTCAGAACCGATTCTTTCGCTGTGACCCATCTTGCCGAGGATTCGTCCGTCAGGAGAAGTAATGCCCTCGATAGCCTCGAATGAGGTATTGGGGTTGAAGCGTATATCAAGAGTCGGAGCGCCGCTGAGATCAACATACTGGGTGGCTATCTGACCATTATCGGCAAGCTGCTTGATAAGCTCGGGCGAAGCAACAAAACGTCCTTCACCGTGGGAAATTGCGATTCTGTGAATGTCACCGACATCGCAGCCCGAAAGCCATGGAGACTTGTTTGAAGCGATCCTTGTATTTACCATCATTGACTGGTGTCTGCCTATGGTATTGAAAGTAAGTGTAGGCGAATCATCGGTCATATCCACGATTTTTCCGTATGGAACGAGACCAAGCTTGATAAGCGCCTGGAAACCGTTACAGATACCGAGCATAAGTCCGTCGCGGTTGTCCATAAGGTCGTGAACAGCGTCCTTGATGCGCGGATTGCGGAAAAATGCAGTAATAAACTTTCCTGAACCGTCAGGCTCGTCACCGCCTGAGAAGCCGCCCGGTATCATAATGATCTGGGACTGCTTTACAGCCTTTTCAAAGTATGCAACGCTGTCCTCAAGAGCAGCGGCTGAAAGATTCTTGATAACAACAACTTCAGGAACTGCGCCTGCACGTTCAAATACTCTTGCGGTATCATATTCGCAGTTTGTTCCCGGGAATACGGGTATAAGCACACGGGGCTTAGCAAAAGCAGAAGCGTGCTGAACGGTTTCTTTTGCAGTATATGTGAATATCTTTGCAGGCTTGTCCTCTGTCTTGATATTGCATGGGAATACGGGTTCAAGTCTGTCTTCCCACTTTTTCTGAATTTCAGCCATGTCAACGGTGTAATCCTTGCAGTCTATCTTGTATTCTGCGATCGTTTCGCCGATAACATTTTCAACGGTGAACGGGTCGCCGTCAAGCTCCACAACGAAAGCTCCGTATCTGGAGTAGAACAGCAGGTCATCGGAAAGCTTCTTGTCAAACTTGAAGCCTATTCTGTTACCGAGAGACATTTTTGCAACAGCTTCCGCAACACCGCCAAAGCCGATTGCCCATGCAGCAACGGCAGTACCGTCCGCAATGAGCTTTTCAACACGCTCGTAGCAGGATTTCACGCTGTCGAATACGGGCAGACCGTTTTCGTCAAGGTCAGGAACGATAAGAATAACCTTGTCGCCTGCCTTTTTAAATTCAGGAGAAATTATCTTCTTTGCCGAAGCAGTGGAAACAGCGAAGGAAACAAGCGTTGCCGGAACGTCTATATTCTCGAAAGTACCCGACATTGAATCCTTTCCGCCGATAGCTCCGCAGCCAAGTTCAAGCTGAGCCTTGAAAGCACCGAGAAGTGCAGAGAAGGGTTTACCCCATCGTGTAGGATTGTTCTGTGTTCTCTCAAAATACTCCTGGAAGGTCAGCCAGCAATGCTTGTAGCTTCCGCCTGCAGCAACGACCTTTGCGATGGATTCAATTACTGCAAACATTGCGCCGTGGTAAGGACTCCTGTCAGTAACATAAGGATTGAAGCCCCAGCCCATGATAGAGCAGGTATCGGTCTCACCCTTGAGTACAGGTATCTTAGCAGCCATTGCCTGAGTTGGAGTAAGCTGATAAGCGCCGCCGTAAGGCATAAGAACAGTACCTGCACCGATTGTCGAGTCAAAACGCTCAACAAGACCCTTCTGCGAACAAACATTGAGGTTAGTCATAAGCTGCTCCCAGCTGTCGGGAGTATCGCTGTAAGTTTTGATCTGCTTTGTAACAGGCACGGGAACAGCAACGGTTGTGTGCTTTTCAGCGCCGTTTGAGTTGAGGAATTCTCTTGAAAGGTCAACGATGACCTTTCCGTTCCATGTCATTTTAAGACGCGGTTCTTCGGTAACAACAGCAACAAGTGTAGCTTCAAGGTTTTCCTTTGCCGCCTCAGCAATGAATTTATCAGCGTCGGTCTTGCGTACAACAACAGCCATACGCTCCTGACTTTCAGAAATTGCAAGCTCTGTACCGTCAAGGCCGTCATATTTCTTGGGTACTTTGTTAAGGTCAATGATAAGTCCGTCGGTAAGCTCGCCGATAGCAACGGAAACTCCGCCTGCTCCGAAATCGTTGCAGCGCTTTATCATCTTTGTAACATCGGGATTTCTGAACAATCTCTGAAGCTTGCGCTCCTCAGGAGGATTACCCTTCTGTACCTCTGCTCCGCAGTGCTCAAGGGAAGCCTCTGTGTGCGACTTGGAAGAACCTGTCGCACCGCCGCAGCCGTCGCGGCCTGTACGTCCGCCGAGAAGAATGATAACATCATCGGGGTCAGGGACTTCACGAATTACGTTTGACTTGGGAGCAGCACCTACAACAGCACCGATCTCAAGACGTTTTGCAACATATCCGGGGTGATAAATTTCGGAAACATGACCTGTAGCAAGACCTATCTGGTTGCCGTAAGAGCTGTATCCGTTAGCAGCGCCGACTGTGATCTTTCTCTGGGGAAGCTTGCCGTGAACGGTGTCCTCAACGGGAACAAGAGGATTAGCCGCACCTGTTACACGCATAGCCTGATAAACGTATGAACGTCCCGAAAGTGGGTCGCGGATAGCACCTCCGAGGCAGGTAGCCGCGCCGCCGAAAGGCTCGATCTCGGTAGGATGGTTGTGAGTCTCGTTTTTGAACATAAGGAGCCAGTCCTGCATTTCACCGTCAACGTCTACCTTTATCTCAACCGAGCAGGCGTTGATCTCCTCCGACTCGTCAAGATCCTTCAGAACGCCGTCTTTTTTAAGCTTTTTAGCGGCAATCGT
>JBJESH010000150.1:0-3659 GCA_051882695.1 Oscillospiraceae bacterium
TAGTAAGTATTCTATAATCGTACCAAACACCGAGGAATTTTGGATTTCCTTGGAAGTTTTGTAAAGGAGAAGATAAAAATGACTGAAAATGAAAAAGTATTATTTGAACTTTTAGATGAATATGCTACAGCATTAACCTAAATCTCCATTAATGATTATTACATATTGATTTTACCGAAAGTCTCTTGCAATCGGCGCCAAAATATGATATACTATTTAAAATTTGCTATGTATATTAAAAAGGAGCTTTTATTATGTCCGATTTTAACAGCTATGAATCACCGTTCTGTACACGGTATGCCAGCAAGGAAATGCAGTATGTCTTTTCCGCTGACAAGAAATTTACCACATGGAGAAAGCTGTGGGTCGCTCTCGCAAGAGCCGAAATGAAGCTCGGTCTGCCCGTCACACAGGAGCAGGTCGATGAGCTTGAAGCCCACATCAACGACATTGATTATGCCGCTGCCGCAGAGCGCGAAAAACTTGTCCGCCACGATGTTATGGCGCACGTTTACACCTACGGTCTTGCCTGCCCCAAGGCAAAGGGTATCATTCACCTTGGTGCGACCTCCTGCTATGTAGGCGACAACACTGACGTTATCATCATGCGTGACGCACTTAACATTGTCAGAAGAAAGCTGCTTAACGTTATTTCACAGCTTTCAGATTTTGCAATGAAGTATAAGGCTATGCCCTGCCTTGCATATACTCACCTCCAGCCTGCACAGCTTACTACCGTGGGCAAGCGTGCTACTCTCTGGATAAACGAGCTGCTTATGGACCTTGACGAGATCGAGTACCGCATCGCTTCGCTGAAGCTTCTCGGCTCAAAGGGTACGACCGGTACTCAGGCTTCGTTTATGGAGCTTTTCGATGGTGATACCGAAAAGGTCAAGAAGCTTGAAAAGATGATAGCAGATGAAATGGGCTTCGATGGAGTTGTTCCCGTTTCCGGTCAGACCTATTCCAGAAAGGTGGACGCACAGATAGTTTCCACTCTCGGAGGAATTGCACAGTCTGCAATGAAGTTTGCAAACGACCTGCGCATTCTCCAGAACTTTAAGGAAATGGAGGAACCCTTTGAAAAGAATCAGATAGGTTCTTCTGCTATGCCATATAAGAGAAATCCTATGCGCTGCGAAAGAATCACGGCGCTTGCAAGATACGTTATGATAGATACTCTGAACCCTGCGTTTACGGCAGGTACACAGTGGTTCGAGAGAACTCTTGATGACTCTGCAAACAAGAGAATTTCCGTTGCCGAGGGCTTCCTTGCTGTTGATGCTATCCTTAATATCCTGCTTAATGTTACTGCTGATCTGGTAGTATATCCCAAGGTGATACGTCAGAGAGTTATGCGTGAGCTGCCGTTTATGGCTTCCGAAAACATTATGATGGATGCCGTTAAAAAGGGCGGCGACCGTCAGGTGCTCCATGAGAAGCTGAGGACATATGCTATGGAGGCAGGAAAAAAAGTTAAAGAAGAAGGGTTGGAGAACGATTTGATCGAACGTGTACTGAATGATCCCGATTTTAAGATAAATGTTACCGAAATGGAAGCTATCCTCAAGCCGGAAAGCTTCACCGGAAGAAGCGAGCAGCAGGTTGAAGAGTTCATTGCTGACTGCGTAAAGCCTGTTCTTGACCAGAGCGGCGTTGCTTTGGGCGAGACTGCTGAGCTGACAGTTTGATAATTTGATTGAGTAAAACGGGCGGCTGGTAGCCGTTTCTGCGGAATCGTGTGCAATTTTGCAGGGGCGGGTATTACCCGCCCGTGAGTGATTTTGGAGAATGTTATGAATTACACGAAAAAATTTCTTATAAAAATGCCCGATTACCTTGGCAGCGGAGAGGGTTACAGCATTAAAGTTTATAAAAATGAAAAAAATGCCGCAATCCTTGAAAGCAATGGGGAAACCTACGGCTTTGAGATCATTGCGGAAATCACGGAAAATAATTTTTACAGCAATGAAGCAATCACAAAAAGGAAAGGAAAGCTGCTTTTCCTTGAAATCGAAAGGCGCTGGCTTGTGAAAATCCCCGAAAATATCGGAGAGTTTGAATCGCATTATATTGAGCAGGCTTATCTTGCTCCCGAAAAAGGCTTTCAGGGAAGAATACGCCGCTGGGACGACAAGTTCATTTACACCGAAAAGGCACGGACAGGCAGCAGTATGACCCGTATAGAAAATGAAAAGGAAATCACGGAAACAGAGTATGCGGAGCTTCTGAAGCACACCATTTTAAATGTAATAAAAAAGCGCAGGTATATTATACCATATGACGGGCTTCGTTTTGAACTGGATATTTTTGAGAATACTGTTGAGAGCGGTTATGCTATTATGGAAGCGGAGCTTACGGACGAAAAATCCGAAGTAAAGCTTCCTGATTTTGTTGAAATTATTCGTGAGGTCACAGAGGATAGCTACTACACAAACAGAAATTTTGCTTCAATGGATAAAATTAAGCTTCTGAAATGAATACAGCTATTGACACATTGCGTAAAAAATGTTATAATTAAACGATAATTTGTGTTGCTTTATGTAACAAAACAGGAGGTTAAATCGTGAGAAAAGTTAAAAAGCCTGTTTTCTTTATCGTTTTTGCGCTGATACTGATATTTGCGGCTTCCGTATTTTTCGGCTTCAGCACATATTACGGCGATATGAATACAGTTTATGTCAAAGGCGTTGACAATATACGCTTCGGTATTGATATTAAGGGCGGTGTTGACGTTACATTTACTTCACCCGAAGATATCGACGCTACCGATGCGCAGCTTGATGCGGCTAAGGAAGTCATCGTACAACGTATGATCAATCTTGGTATTACGGATTACGAAAGCTATATTGATTACAGCAACGACCGTATTATCGTGCGTTTCCCTTGGAAAGAGGGGGAGACTAATTTCGACCCGGAGGCTGCTGTTAAGGAACTTGGCGAAACTGCGCAGCTTACATTCCGTGAGGGCTATGAGATAGACGAGCTTGGTATGTGGACCGGCGTTACAAAGGATAACATTATCCTTGTAGGTTCGGATGTGCAGGAGGCTTATGCCGCTTATGTACAGGACGATTCCGGCTCTATGGAGTGGCTTGTTAGCTTACAGCTTACCGATGAGGGTGCAAAGAAATTTGCAGAAGCTACTGCAAAGCTTTATGAATCAAGAGGCGTAATTTCTATCTGGATGGACGAGACCTGCATTTCATATCCGCAGGTTCAGGCTGTTATTACCGACGGCAGAGCGACAATTTCCGGCAGCTTTGACGCTGACAGTGCAAAACAGCTTGCCGACAAGATTAATTCCGGTGCGCTTCCCTTCAAGCTTGTTACTTCAAGCTTCTCTACAATTTCTCCGAGTCTCGGCGCAGGCGCTCTTGAGGCTATGGTAGTTGCCGGTGTGATCGCATTTATATTTATTGCAATTTTCATGATCGCAGTATACCGCCTTCCCGGCGCAGTTTCTGTTATTGCGCTTATCGGACAGGTTGCAGGTACTCTGGCGTTTATTTCAGGCTACTTCGGATTTATGAACGGTTCTATCCTTACTATCCCCGGTATTGCAGGTATTATCCTTGCAGTCGGTATGGGTGTTGACGCTAACGTTATTACTTCCGAACGTATCAAGGAAGAGCTTGCCAACGGAAAAACGCTTGACG
>JBJESH010000151.1:0-3657 GCA_051882695.1 Oscillospiraceae bacterium
GCGTATTCCGTGCAAGGTCTAGATTATCCTTTGCAAGCTCCTTTAATTCGTCCCATGCAAAGATAATATTATAGCCGTCCACAAGCAGATATTCCGGACCCTGCGGCAAAGGCTTTGCCTTATATTTCTGTTCCGGAACGTGCTTTTCGGTGTGCAGAGCATGCCGTTCGTCACGCTTTATCTTACCGTAGGTGCGCTCGAAAATCTCCATAAGTTCCTTGTCCTCGGCAAGCCTTGAACGGTAATCATTTACCTGCCGTACAGTGATTTCCGTTTCGGCACTTCCGGATTTTTCCCTGCGGCTTCCGATATGAGCATAAGATGGGACTTCATCCCACTTTACGTTAAATCCTGCACCATGAGCGCAGAAAACGCTGTCTGCGGAATTTTCAAGGTCAGAGTCGCAGTTGTATCCGATCTCTGAAACGACCTCATCGGTATTGTGACAAGGCAGATACCCTTTTAAAATCAGATCGATACGTCCTTTTCCGTGAGTATAACCGATAAGCTCGTTTCGGTAATCCTGCATTTCCGAAACAGGAGCGCTGCCCTTTATAACAGACATTTCCCCATCGGTTTCGGGTGCGGAAAATTCAGCATTCATACGCTGTATATCGGAAAGCGCACGCCCTACCGAATCCGATGGAACTTCAATGGTAAAGTCGTACCACGGTTCAAGCAGCACACTTTCGGCAGAACGGAGTCCCTGCCGCACGGCACGGTATGTTGCCTGACGAAAATCTCCGCCCTCGGTATGTTTAAGGTGCGCCCTGCCTGCAATAAGCGTTATCTTCATATCGGTTATCGGAGAACCTGTCAGCACTCCGATGTGCATTTTTTCCTCAAGATGAGTGAGGATAAGCCTTTGCCAGTTACGGTCAAGGTCGTCCTCACGGCAGTCGGAAGCAAAATGAAGACCGCTTCCCCGCTCTCCGGGTTCAAGCAGAAGATGAACCTCCGCATAGTGCCGCAAAGGCTCATAATGCCCGATACCCTCAACAGTATCGGCAATTGTTTCTTTATAAACGATACTGCCCGTGTCAAATCCCACATCATATCCAAAGCGCTCCGCAATAACGGTTTTCAGTATCTCCAGCTGTATCTCGCCCATAAGCTGAACGTGTATCTCCTGGGTCTGTTCGTTCCAGACAACGTGAAGCTGTGGATCCTCCTCTTCAAGCCTGCGCATCTGAATAAGCGCCGTGTGCATATCGGTTTTCGGCGGAAGTATCAGCTTGTAGTTCAGCACCGGTTCAAGCAGCGGCATATCCGCATTTTTTTCAGCACCTATACCCTCTCCCGAATAGCTTTTGGAAAGTCCCGCAACAGCGCAGAGCGAGCCTGCAAATACCTCGTCTGCGGTACGGAATTTCGCTCCCGAATAAATGCGTATCTGATTTACCTTTTCATCGCCTACCATGCTTTTTACCCGAAGGCTTCCGCCGGTAATTTTCATATGTGTGAGCCGCACGCCCTGTTCCTCGGTTATCTTGAAAACTCTTGCGCCGAATTCGCTTTTGTACTCTTTTTCTTCGGTGTAAAAATCAAGTCCGTCAAGGAACTCCTCAATGCCCTGAAGCTTCAGCGCCGAACCGAAAAAGCAAGGGAAAAGCTTTCTCTCAGAAACAGCCCTGCGGATATCGCTGTCAGAAATTTCTCCGCTTTCAAGATAGCTTTCCATAAGCTTTTCATCGCACATTGCAGCTTCCTCGAAAAGCTCTTCACGGCTTCGGCCCAACGTAAAATCAATACATCCGCTGCCGAGCCGCTTGGAAAGTCCGCCCATAAGCACAGTGCTTTCATAAGCGGAGATGTCCATTTTATTTACAAAAATAAAGGTCGGTATCCTGTATCTCGCAAGAAGCCGCCAAAGGGTTTCGGTGTGGCTTTGAACACCGTCCGTACCGCTGATAACAAGCACCGCATAGTCAAGAGCCTGCAAAGCACGCTCAGTCTCGGCGGAAAAGTCGGCATGACCGGGAGTGTCAAGGAGAGTATATTCGCTTTCGCCGATACGCATGACCGCCTGCTTTGAAAAAACAGTAATGCCCCTGCTTCGCTCGATCGAGTGCGTGTCAAGAAAAGCGTCGCCGTGATCGACCCTGCCCGGCTTGCGTATTTCTCCGGCACAATATAGCATAGCTTCGGACAGTGTGGTTTTTCCCGAGTCAACATGAGCGATCATGCCGATTACCAATCGTTTCATTTTATCTTCCTTTTTCTATATTTTATAAATTTTCTCCACAATAAGCTCCTCGCTCATACCGAGAAATTTTTCACCGTCAAACTCCATTTTCACCACATACGGCATGAAATCCAGTATCCGCATAAAGCTGTGGAAATCATACTCCGGCTTGTAAAAATTAATTATCGTACTCAGCGCAGTACCGTGAGTTGCAATAACAACAGTCTTTCCCTCATGCTCGTTCAGCACCCTTTTCAGCGCACGGATATTGCGTTCCTGAACCGAAGCAAGGCACTCACCGTTCATAATGTGATAATTGAAGTCCGCCCACTGCGCCTCAATAAATTTCAGAAAATTATCTCCTTGCCAGTCACCTGCTTCACGTTCACGAAAATCCTCGTCCGTAACGATATCCATGTTCAGCGCCTTTGCAAGACTGCCGATAGTGTCCATGCTCCGCTTGTACGGACTGGACATAAGCAGGTCAATACCCTTGTCTTTCAGCAGCTCCGTAACCTTTTCCGAATCGGCAAGACCCTCGTCAGTAAGAGGGCGTGTCCTGTCATCCCGTATGCTTTTATCTGGCTTTGCATGGCGTACAAAATAAACCGTTGTCATAAGCGTTGCTCCTTAAAATAATTAATAAAATTATACCACATAACATCGCCTTCGGTCAATATTCTGCAAATTAAAATATTTAACTTGAAACATACCGTAATTGCTGATATAATGTAAAACGTATCGCAAATTTTTACGGAGGTAATTTTTATGCTTCTGATGCTAACCGTTGTTGCTCTTTATACCGTTTGCTCGCTTAACGACAAATATGCCGTCAGCAAAGCAAAATATAACGGCTCTCAGCTTACTTTTCTCATGGCGGCAGGGACTTTGCCGTTTCTTGCAATTCTTCTTCCGTTTTCCGACTTGACATTAACTTTTACTGTTCCTGCATTTGCGTTTATAATTTTAACTGCACTCAGCAAATACCTTGAATTTGCCATGAGTGCAAAGGTGCTTGAACAGATGTCCGCGTTTGAACTTAAAGCATGGCTGGGAATAACTTTATTCGCATCATATTTCACAGATGTGCTGATGTACGGCAATGGTCTGAGCTTTCCTAAGCTTCTATGTATAGTAGTCACTGCGGCAGGACTTGTTATGATAGCAAGATCCGGTAAAGCCAAAGTCAATTATAAAAAGATCGCATTGCCGCTTGTGCTTTATCTTGCGGCAAAATTCGGATACGGCTTTATAATGAAAGCAGCCGAGGGGTACATATCTTCAACACTGACTCTGTTTTTTGCGCTGATAATTCTTGCAGCTGTAACTTTACCTGCCGCAAAACCGCACCGGATCGCAGCAGAAAGTCCGGAGGGTGCAAAAGGTCTGATAATCGTGATCCTGTGCAAGCTTCCGAATGCCCTGGGACTTCTCGGAGAAAATGCCGTCGCGGAACAAAGCCTGACAAACTA
>JBJESH010000152.1:0-1655 GCA_051882695.1 Oscillospiraceae bacterium
GCCGTGAGCTGTCGCCGGTTATTTCAACGCGTACTTCTCCGTCTGCCATTTTTATTATTCCTTTCCTTTCGCAAGCTTCCTGACCTCGTCATAGCGCTGCTGTAATTTCCGCTTGAAGGTTTCGTTACGGTCTTCAAGAGTAGCAAACTTCTGCATTTTCTGCGTATTCAGCGCAAAGCGCTCCTGAAGCTTCTTTATCCGTGCCTTTTCGTCCTTGCTTTTTATCTTGGCAACGTCCGTGCCACGGTACTGCATTATTTTTACAAACTCGGTATCATCGGTAAGTCCCATGAATTTCGCTCGGAACTCCCACCAGTGCATATTTGCGGTAATGAGGTTGTCGCCGTACTGCTGCATAAACGCAGCGTAAATAAAATCGGAATCCTCATTGTAATCGTAATAACGTTTTTTACTGCCACCTGTGACCGGCTTGGGGTCTCTTCCGCAGCGGTAATACCAAAGCACGCCGTTGACTATCTGCTGGGCGCTTGCATTGGGCGTATCTATAAAAAGTGCCGATACGGTTTCGGACAATATTCGCGGAAAAGCGGTCTTGTCCGACATATCGGCATTGCTTATTTTTGTTTCAAAATCTGCCATAATACGATAATCCGTATTTATGGCGTAAGCCGCCCCGTCTATTGTGATAGCACGGGGCAGCTCGGCCGTAAATTTAATCATAAGTTACCTCATTATACCGATGAAGCAGAATAGGTGTACTCTTCAGGTGCTTCGCCCACCTTTGAAAGCTGGATGTCAATACCTGCGTTGTCGCCTGAATTGCCGCTGCCGTCGGAATTTACCGCAACGGTAGCCTTGCCCTTTTCGCCTTTGCCCGTGAGCATGTTGAAAAAGACGTAATTAACGATTACGGTCTGACCAGTGCCGTACTTGATACGGTGGGAGAGCATAAAGTCCTGTGCCTCGTCACCGATATACATATCGCCCGAGATGCCGAACTGTCTCTGTGTTGCAGTCTTGGTACTGGATTTGCCCGACCTTACATACTGCTTGTCCTTAGTCTCAGAGTTAAGCGAGGGGTCAATGCCCTCAATGCCGACCTGAACGACAGCGTAATCGCCGACCTCTGCATCCTGTTCCGCGGTGGTATCAATGGCGAGAACCATATCGTCCGCAGTCACAAAGCCTGCAAAGCTCGCGCTGGGGCTTATGTTTTCCATAAGTTCTGAAAGCTTCATAAAATCAATCCTTTCGTGGTTTGTAGTAATAATTTACGGAGAGTACACACGCATAAAACCATGTTTCGCCGTCTACGCCCTTAGGCGCAGGCGGAGTTCCCACGGTTATGCGGCGTATTTCCCATTCGTCCGTTTTGGGAAATGTACGGGGCTTTCTGTACGTCAGCAAATCGCATATTTTACAGAGCTGTCCGGCAAGCGCTGCTTGGTCTGTGCCCTTACCCTGAAGCTGAATGTTCATTGTGTACAGCCCCGAGCCGTCCATATACCGCTTTGCCTCCTTGCCGCCGGCGAAGGACATTACATAATCGCAGGCAGGGGAGAGCAGCCCGATTTTGTTTATGCCGGCAATATCGGAAAGCATTTCAATTATTTCGACCTGCGCAGGCATATCGCACCTCATTTCATTGCTTTTTTAAACGCCGCAGCATACACCTTGTCCCACTCATCACCGTG
>JBJESH010000152.1:1755-3635 GCA_051882695.1 Oscillospiraceae bacterium
GCGGAAGCGCCCCCCGACGAGCCGCCAGACATGCTGAACTTGCCAATAGAAACCGTTGCAGCGCCGTTAGAATTAAGCCAGTCAAGTCCGCCGTTGGCGTTGATGTACTCCACCTGCGCGCATACGGCTTTCTTTATGTTTTCCTGCATAAACTCGGGAAGCTTTGATATGTCGTCAAGGCGATATATCGTATGCTGCCTTACCGTGTCGGAAGCGCGGTCAAGGAGAACGTCGAGGTCGTCATAAACCCCAGCGCCCTTGTAAACGTCGGTATAGTAGGCAGCGTCAGCAAGCGCGTTCATTGCTTACTCCTTTTTAACGGCAACTGTGTAGGTCCTGCTGTAACCGCCGTTGGAAACCTTGATTTCAACGGTGTTGTCACCTGAGTTCCATGTAGCCGAAGAGCCGTTTGCAACGGTTGTACCATTTACTGTGATAGCAATTGTCGCCGCGCTGTCAGTCGCTGTTGCGGTAATTGTGTTAGTTGCGTTGGTTGTGGTTGTGGTATACGCAGCTGTTGCCGAAGCGAATTCAGGGGAGAGGGTCAGACTTCCGACAGTAAGGGTCGAAAGCGTTGTGTCGTGTACCTCGCCGCTTGTGGGAGCAAGTGCCGCAAACGCTTCGGGTTTAACGCAAAGATAAGCGATAAGCATAGTCGCCTTGATCGCAACCATATCCTGTTCCGCGAGGGAAAGAGGCTTGCCGTCCTCGTCAAGGGTATTCTGGAGAGTTGCTTCCTTGAGGATCTCATATGAGATATCGCCGTGAGTACCTACGAGGGAGTATTTCCATTCACCTGCAATAATTTCCGCCTGGTCGTCTCTCCATGCGCCATTTCTTACAAACTCAATAGGCTGGCTGTAAAGCTCATTCTGGTCTGTTCCGGGCACGAAGATAGGCGCACCGCTCGCATCACGAAGCTTGCGGAGACTGTTTTTTACACCGATTTTAGCTGTAAAACCGTCAACGTCATAGCCTGCCGCTTCGACCTTTGCCATAACATCAGATGCGGCAAGGTCAAAGTTTGCGAGAGGAGTTTCCACAACGGCGCCGTTGTCACGGATCGCGCCCATAAGCGATGTCGAAAATGGACTTTCATATCCGAACAGAGCAGCGGAGTCAAAGGCAGTGTAAAATGCTTCTGCAATGCTGTCCTGCAGCTCGGAAAATACGTCGATGGTGGAAAATTCAAGCTTTTCCTTGGTTACGGGAACGATAACCGCAAGCTTTTTAGTAACGAGTTCGGGATAGATCCATGTTGCTCCCGAAGTGCTGATACGCTTGCCTTCACCGACCCAGTATGCACCGGGACCCGATACCATAACGGGAATTTTCTTCTTTTCGGAATTCATAGGTACAGCATTAGAAAGGCGGATAACGCTTGAACCCCTTGCTACCTTCTTGATGATTTCTGTTGCCTGTTCTGTGGGCACAAAGCCCTGAAGCTGGTCTTTAAGATACATAATTCATTTCCTCCTTATTTTCTTTTTACCTGGTTTTCCTTGATAATGTCAATGAAGCTTGCCTTGCTTCCCGAGCTGTCGGAGCTTACCTGCGTCTTAACGCCCGTAGTAATGCCCTTAGCAATCTGCTGAGTGCCGTTTCCCTTGCCGCGAAAGACGGGGTACTTTTCGATGACCGAGTCAACCGCCTTGTCTATGGTGGTGTTGTCGTCAACGTATTTTGCCGCAAGAGCAATAACATCGTCAACATATTCGGGAGCAACGCCCTTTGAAAGGCAGGATACCTTGATTTCAAGAGCCTGCCTGTCCTTTTCGGCGGCTTCCTTTGCGCTGTTGGCTGCGGCAAGGTCGTCAAGAGCCTTCTGCTCCGCCGTTTTCTGAGAGTCTTTCCACTCCTTAAAGGCTTTCAGCTCCTCT
>JBJESH010000153.1:0-3630 GCA_051882695.1 Oscillospiraceae bacterium
TGATAATGCTTCGGAAGGCGGTCAAGCCGAAGCTGCTGGGTATTTTTATTGCAGTTTGTACGGTGGGCATCATTATTGTGGGATATTTCTTTAACGCAATACAAGGCTTTATTATTTAGGAGGAATTATTATGGCATTGTTTGATTTTTTGAAAAAGACGGAAGAAAAAAAGCGCCCTGTTGACAAGGCGCTTATCGCTAAAATAAAAAGTGTAAAGGTGCTTGGGGCAGGCTGCAAAAACTGTCACAGGCAGCTTGAAAATGTTAAAAGAGCTCTTGAAGTTATGAGCATTCCCGTTGAGGCGGAGTATATCACCGACATGGCGAAAGTTGCCGAATACGGCGTTATGAGCATGCCTGTTATCGTAGTGAACGAAAAGGTCGTTTCTCAGGGAAGGGTGCTGAAGCCGTCTGAGGTAGGGGAGCTTTTGCAGAAAGCTGTATAGAAGATACTGTTATTCTTCCGGATAATCAAGGGTGAAATTCTCAAATACTGCTGTATTTCCCAAGGCGGCATAAAGTCCGATAACAACGCCGGTAAATCCGCCCGAAACCTCGCTGGTGAGATATTTTGTCTGTCCCGAACCGAGATGTGTATCGTTTGCATAAAAGTTATAGAAGAGATTATCCGCTGTTATTCTCAGCTTTGCGTTTCCCGAAGCAACAGGCACGGCGGTCTGAATGTGCTTTATGCCGCCGATATTAAGCTTCAGCACGGCTTCAAAGCCGCTGTCAGTTTTGCGGAGCGCCACTTCGTAATGCTCGTCCTCGCACATATAGACTGTTACGCCTGCTTCTCCGCTGTCAGCAGATACGTTTACTGAAAGGTCAAGCTTGAAATCCCTTTGGCGTATGCCGATAAAGGTTGGAGAATCGGTATCATCAAGGGTAATGTCCGTTCCGCGGAGGACTGCCTTGCTTTCGGAAAGCTCGTAGTTTTCAGCTTTCGGGTGGCGGAGATAACACCAGTCGATGTTCCAGTCGGTATTTTCAAAGGTGTAATTCTTTTTGGGGGACTGTACAAAATCGCCCTCAAGCTCATAGCTTTCGGCGCAGGTGCCGTCTGTGCCTGCTGTGAACCAGCCGTCCTTGTCAAACTGTGCAGGGATAAGGAAAACTTCACGGCCGAGGTTGTGATAAGGCATCCACATATGTATCTGACGGAAGCCAAGGCAGAGGATATGCCAGCTGCCGTTATAGTCCTCCACAAGGTCGCCGTGGCCTATGCCCTGAATGATAAAGGGCGCTTTGTTGCGGTTTGTCAGCACGGGGTTTTTGGGGTAATTCTCAAAGGGTCCCCACACCGACTTTGAACGGGTGTAGGTTATCATATGGCCGTATTCCGTGCCGCCTTCGGCTGCCATGAGGTAGTAATAATCGCCTATCTTGTACATATGGGGGCTTTCAAGGTAACGTCCGCCGGAGCCTTGCCAGATGCACTTGCTTTCGGACAGCTTTTCGCCTGTTTCGATATTTATTTCACACTGGGTAACGCCGTTTATGCCGTTATCGTCGCTGCCGTTGCTCATGAAATATGTTCTGCCGTTTTCAAAGTAGAGGGAGGGGTCTATGCCGCCCTGTTTTACTGTTATAGGCTCAGACCATTCGCCGTAAATATCGTCGGTGTAAACGTAGAAATTTTCGTGTGTAGTGTCGTTGGTCGTCACCATGTAAAAACGTCCGTTGTTGTAACGGATAGTAGGTGCAAAAACTCCGCCGGAGCTGTTGATCTTGTCAAGCATGACCTGACTTTTTCGTGTGAGGACATGACCTATCTGCTTCCAGTTGACTAAATCTTCGCTCTCGAAAAGGGGAACGCCGGGGAAGTACTGGAACGAGCTGCACGCCATATAATATCTGCCGTTTGCTTTACATACGCTGGGGTCGGGGTAAAAGCCTTTTAATACGGGGTTTGTGTATATCATTTATTTTCTCCTTGTTTTTGTATACTTTTTAATTGGATATTAGTACAATAAGCGTTTGCTCTGTGTGTTTTTTATCAGATACAAGCCTGAAAATTAATGGGCGGCTGTCAGCCGCCCTGATACTGATCTTTGATCAAAGTGTGCAGATAAAAATCATATCACTTTAATGTCAGTCGCCGAAAGAAATTCCAAGATGTCTTGCGGTGACTACAAGCTGATGGTCCTCGGTAACGAACTTGGTTTTTCCCGCTACCTCTTTAAGCGGATTTTCGGTGATGGCGCTCTTTACCATTGCAACGGAATAGCCGTATTTTTCCTGCTCGATAAGCTTTGCAGCACGGACTCCGAACTTTGTTGCAAGCACTCTGTCGTAAGCAGAGGGGCTTCCGCCTCTGAGCATATGTCCCGGAACGCAGACTCTTGTATCAATGCCTGTACCCTGCTGTATCTGTGCTGCAAGGCGGTTCGTAGCAGTGGTTATGCCAAGCTCCTGACGCTTTTTGGCGCGTTCCTTTTTCTTCATTTCGGCTTCTTCCACATCGAAAGCGCCTTCTGCGACTGCAACGATGGAGAAGGTCTTTCCTGCGGCGCTTCTCTTGTTGAGAGCCTCGATGACCTTTTTGGGGTCGTAGGGAATTTCGGGGATAATGATAATATCCGCACCGCCTGCGATTCCCGAATAAAGGGTAAGCCAGCCTGCCTTGTTGCCCATTACCTCTACCATAAGGATTCGGCTGTGGGAGGCGGCGGTAGTATGGAGGCGGTCGATTACATCCGTGGCGATATCAACTGCGGTATGGAAACCGAAGGTAACGTCTGTGCCGAAAATATCATTGTCAATTGTCTTGGGCAGACCGATAACGTTCAGTCCCTCTTCGGAGAGAAGATTTGCGGTCTTGTGAGTTCCGTTTCCGCCGAGAGTCAGCAGGCAGTCGAGCTTCTGCTTTTTGTAGGTGTCCTTCATTGCCTTGACCTTATCGACGTTGTCCTCGCCGATGACTGACATCATCTTGAAGGGCTGGCGCTTTGTACCGAGAATAGTTCCGCCCTGAGTGAGGATGCCCGAAAAGTCGGAGGGCTTCATTTCCTTTGCGATGTTGTTTATCAGACCGTAATAGCCGTTCTGGATTCCGACTATTTCGACGTTATCCTCGCCCATGCGTTCAAAGCACGCCTTTGCAACGCCTCTGATGGTAGCGTTAAGTCCGGGGCAGTCGCCTCCGCTTGTAAGGATGCCTATTCTTCTTTTTGCCATTTTAAATTCCTCCCGGTTTAAAAATCTGGTTAAAATTCAAGGACGTAAAACTTATGGTAATTACGTCCTTTATTAAACAAAACTGTTATTTGTTCGTCAGATATTGTTAAATGATATTGATACTATTTTTGTTAAACTATTAATACATGATGTTTTAAATATTATAGTTACAAATACCTGATTTATTAATTTCATGTGAGGAGACAACCGCTTGCGGTTGTTTTAATTACGAATTACGAATTACGAATTACGAATTACGAATTTACCGTGACGCCTGCTTTCATTGCCATAAACTCTTCAAACTTATCGGCGGGCATCGGTTTGCCGAAGAAGTAGCCCTGTGCGTGGTCGCAGCCGGACTGCTTAAGTATCTCAGCCTGACCGATAGTTTCTATGCCCTCGGCAATGGTTTCTATCTTCTTGGACTTGGCAATTCTTATAACCGCAGAAA
>JBJESH010000154.1:0-14796 GCA_051882695.1 Oscillospiraceae bacterium
ACGCTCGCTGTAAAAATAGTCCAGCAGGTCGCAGGCGGACTCCAGCTCCTTTGTTTCCATAAGACCCACATACTGGTTTATCGGAATGAACGAAAAATCCTTCAGCAGTCCTTCCTTATCCTTTACGACAGTAAAACTGCACCTGCCTGTTTCGCACTCCAGAGCTGTCTGTGAAACTGCAAAAGCAAGCCGTTCAAGAAGCTCTCCGTGCAGATCGCTTTTTAACGGGTCGCCGCCCTGTGACGCATAGTATACCCATTCTCTCGCCACAATCGGGGAAAGTCCCTCGAAAATTTTTATAAGCATTTTTGCTAAATCTCCATCGGGAAGCTTTTCGGCAGCCTGAACTATATCCTCCTTTGTGCAGGTGCGGAAATCGAGCCTGCTGTCACGGGGAGGATATGTGTAGGTCATTCCCGGAAGAACCATTCTCTCCCGTGACATTTCCGCGTCAACGCGCTTGATGCTGTCGATGATTTTACCATCTGCATTGATTATCACAAGGTTTGAGCAGCGTCCCATGATTTCCGCAGCCAGAGTGACCTTGACCATGTCGCCAAGCTCATTCATAGCTTCAAAATCAAAATACAGAATACGTTCAAGTCCGTCCTGACGGATATCAAGCAGCCTGCCGTTGCCCAGATGCTTGCGAAGAAGCATACAGAACATAGGCGGTACTTTTGGATTTTCGATTGATTTTTTTGTAATGTGTACTCTTGCCGAGCCTGCCGAAGCAGAAAAAAGCAGCTTGCTGTTTCCTCCCCGTGTGCGGAAGGTTATGATGACCTCCTCACGGGACGGCTGGCTTATCTTATCCACTCTGCCGCCGATAAGCGGTTCAAGTTCTTTTTTTACTGTGTGAAGAAATGCTCCGTCAAGTGCCATAGTGACCTCCGAATACTAATTTTCTTTTATTGAAATGACCGCCTCAAACGGTTCGCTGTCTGAATTTCTTGAAATACCTACGGAAATTTCAAGTTCACGCTCGTCTATCTCCTCGGTAACAAAGCTTTCAATGCTCCTGCCGCCCTCGTAGCTGACATACTCGCCTATCTCAAAAGCAAGATCATCGAAAAGCTTTTTCAGCTTGCGGCGCACACCCCAGTTGTTTTTAACATCGTCGCAAAGAGCCATTTCTTCCAGAATGTGAACAGGGTCAAGGCTGCGTATATCTTCTGTTTTTATGATTTTCTCATCTGTGAAGCGTTCATCGGCTTCAATGAAAAAGTCGTAAGGCTTGATGAAGGGTTCATCGCCGTCAGTTTCATCATAGCCTTCATCATTGCTGCCCTCTTCCTCCTGCTCGTCCGTATGAGTATTAAATAAAATGCCGTGTGCAAAAGTCAGACCTATCCACATAATAACCGCATCGGGAATAAAGCTGAACACTCCGGTTTGGACAAGCGCGCCGTTTGATTTCAGAAAAAAGTAAGCATACAGCACAGATATCGTACCCTGCAAAACAGTTATGCCGAAGATTTTCAAACGGCTTCCCTTTGAATATTCAACAGCGTTTTTAAATGCGGCAATTATGCCGTTTTCGCTTTCACAAGCATAAACATACTCTGTAAGCCAAAAAAACAGGTTGAGTAAAATTGAAACTGCCAATGCGGCAATGCCTGTTATCAAAGCCAAAACAGGATAAAGCTGTGCTGTATCATTTTCTGCCAGCACAGACTGCAAAGTACCGGTTATACAGGTATCAAGAAAAAATGATATTATCCCCAATATCCATGCACAAAGCTCCTTTGCCGCAGCCGAACCTAAAATTTTCTTTGGACTGCGGTAAAATTCAAAAACCGTGCCGAATTTTGCAGGCTCGTCATTAAGGCGTGCAAAGCAGAATTTGTAAAATCCAATGTACAGCGGTGAAATAATAACCGCCGTTAAAACGGTAAAAATGATATCATACAGTCTGCTGCCTGAGCTGTTCATAAGAGCAATATAATCTGTAAAGCTCATAAGCTCAAGAGCAGCGTCGGGAATAAACAGCCGGCATATTAACCCGTAAATACCTTCAAGAGCAAAACGTATTAGCAAAATTGCCGCACTTGCAATAAAAACAGGAAGAAAAATTTTCTTGAACGATTTTTTTGCCATATTCAGCACCCCTTTTTGTTTGCCATGATGTTATTTTTTTCTGTAAGCAAGCACCTCAAACCCTATCTCGGTAGTCAGCGTTTCAAGCCTTGAAAGCCTTTGCTGTCCCTCAACGCCCGTTTTGTAATAGTACGGAGTCATAGAGAAAAGTGCGGTTATGTCCTCCGTGCAGGGCAGAGTTATTTCCCTTGTGACTTTTTCACGGCAGAGCAATTCAAAACCGTCAAGAGCAAAGTCCTTGACCTCATTCAGATATGGCTCATCATATACGGCACATTTAAGCTGCCACAGATGCCGTTCCGACGGTATGACCATGACCATCGCGCCGTCCTTTTTCAGCACACGCAGAAATTCTTCTCCGCAGTAGGGCGCAAAAAGCGTTGTGACTATATCACAGCTTTCATCGGCAACAGGAAGATGAAAAACGCTTGCTACGGCAAATTTTACCGACTTTGTACGGCGAGCTGCATAGTCCGCTGCATTTTTTGAAATATCTATACCGATGATTTCCGCATCGGGACAGGCTGCCGAAACCTTTTCGGTATAGTACCCCTCGCCGCAGCCTGCATCAAGAATTTTACACCCGTCAAAAGCATACTTTCTTACCGTTTCACATAGCTTTTCCGCAAGAGAAGCGTAGTACCCCTTATCGAGAAAAGCTTTTCTCGCCTGAACCATAAGCTTGTTGTCGCCGGGCAGAGCAGAATTCATCTGATTGGCAAGCAGGAGATTCACATATCCGCTTTTTGCCGTATCAAAGCAATGTCTGTTTTGACAAACATAGGAACGCCCATCAATATTCAGTTTTTCCTTGCACTTCGGACAAATCAGCATTTTCTTACCTCACAGAATATAGTCAACAGGGTCGGCATCTGCTTTTGCACGGACTGCTTCAAGTCCCGGAAATGCCGTATTGAATCGGTTTATCAGATATGGTATCACAATATCCTCCGTGTGGAAATGTCCGCAGTCGTAAAGAGCGATGCCGCTATTCCGCGCTGTTATCCATTGGTCGTGCTTAACATCTCCGGTAATGTAGGCGTCTGCACCCTGCGAAATTGCAAGGGGCAGATCTCCGCCTGCTCCGCCGGAACAGAAAGCAAGCTTTTTTACAGGCTTGCAGCTGTTTGTGTAGCGCACTACAGTACAGCCGAAAAGCTTTTTGAGAAGTCTGCCCAGCTCGTCGGGAAGCACTTCTTCACCAACAGTACACACAAAGCCGTAGCCTCTGCCGTCGGGGTGAACGGGTTCAAGAACAGCCTGCTTTTTCAGCTTCAGCTCAGGTTCAAGCATATCAAAGATAATGTCGTTTATGCCGCCGTCCGCCATATCGAGAGGAGAATGGAAACATATGCAGGCGATATTGTTTTTCAGAGCAAGACAGGCAGGATTGCTTTCGTCAAGGGTGTAAAGAGGATGGAAAATCACAGGATGATGCGCAACGATAACGTTTGCTCCAATGTCAATTGCTTCGCGGACAGCATCGCAGGTTATATCAAGAGCGAAAAGAACTTTTTTCACTTCCGTATCGGGATCGCCCACAAGCAGACCCGAATTGTCCCCCTTGTGAAGATTTTTCATTGGCGCAATATCGTCCATAAGCGCAAAAATATCCTTTACAGTATACATTGGTTTTCCTCCCGTTTCAAGTATGATTTCGGCGGCAAGAGAAATATTTTTTACCGCCTCAGCAGAACGCCCGGAATCACGCAGAGCATACCCTGCGGAATAAAGCCTCTCAGCCTGTTTTTTTGCATAAATAACTGCATTTTCATCGGCAAGGTCAAGCTTTCCCAGCTGAGCAAAAAGCGGAGTAACGCTTATCGGTTCGCCGTTTGTTTTTACCGCATTTATTACGGTGTAGCAGAATTTTCCGTCCGCCACGGCACGCTGACCGATCATCTCAAAGCCGTTTTTATAAAGCCATCCGATAAGGTACGGGACCTGAGTCATTGGCTGCAAAACAAGATTTTTCCCATCAAGATACTCACAATTATCAAGTATCTGTGATATAAGCTCTCCGCCCATTCCTGCGATAACTATGTCGGTAATTCCGCTTTCGGGAACGCTTTTAAGTCCGTCGGAAAGGATAAGCTCGGTTTTATCAAGCACTCCCGCTTTTTCAAGAGTGACCCTTGCTGCGGAAAGAGGTCCCTCATTTATATCGGCGGCAACAGCAGAGGTGCATCTGCCCTCCGACAGAAGCTCCGCAACGAGATATGCGTGGTCTGTTCCTATATCGCAAACGCGGTTCCCTTTAACGAGCTCCGCGCAGAGTTTAAGTCTTTTATCAAGCATGACATATATCCTTTATTTTTATGTAAAATGTTCCAAATCAAAATATACGCGCCGATCACGAAAAGACTTCTCTCTTCATAACCGGCGCAGCGCTCTTACTTATTATCGAAATGCTTGTTGAGCTTTTCAACTATTTCAGCAGGGTTTACACCATGTACGGCGCAGGCATCTGCAAGGCTTTCGCCTCTTGCGGACGGACAGCCAAGGCAGTGCATTCCCATTTCAAGGAAGTAAGGCGCAGTATCGGGATCAAGGTCGAGAATATCTCCGATTATCATGTCTTCGGTAATTCTGATGCTCATTTTTAATTCCTCCGTAAAATATACTATGTTGGTATTATAACCTATTTTTTTATTATTTGCAATAGCTTATTGTATTTTTTACATTTAGGTGGTATAATATCAATAATATTTTTATGCCAATAATGCCCTTTTTGAAAGGAGATAATTTCTTTTGAACATATTAAACAAGCTTGAACGCAGATTCGGACGGTTCGGCATTGAAAACCTTATGCTTTATGTGGTTATCGGAACGGCTGCGGTTTTTGCATTCCAGTACCTGTTCCCCACGCTGCCGCTTCTGCCGTATCTGATATTCAACCGTGAAGCGATACTTCAGGGACAGGTATGGCGGATAATCTCATTTGTCTTTACTCACGAAAGCGACAACCCGATAAATATGCTGTTCTGGCTGTTCCTTTACTGGCACATAGGCTCTAATCTTGAAAGCTATTGGGGTACATTCAAATTTAACGTATTCTATTTTTCGGGTGTGCTTCTTTCGATGGCAGGCGGATTTATTACAGGCTTTGCAACAGCTCAGTATATCAACCTGTCGCTTTTCCTTGCAATGGCTGCCGTTGCACCCGATATGGTGCTGAGACTGTTTTACATTATCCCGATAAAAATGAAGTGGCTTGCGCTTGTATATATTGCCATTCTTATCCATGATTTCGCATTGACAGGCTGGTCCGGCAGAATTGCTATCCTTATTTCGCTTTTAAACGTTCTGCTGTTTTTCGGCGGTGACTTTTTCAGAAAGATACGCGATAAGTTCAAATACCGCAAGGTGCGGAAAAATTTTAAAAAGAACATCAAAATGACAACTTGGCACGAAGATTGAAAAAATTATAAAAAATACTTGACAAGCTTTATTTTGTGTGGTATAATGCAATGGTTGTGTTATAACAATATGCTATCGTGTTCTAAAGACAGCAGGTGGCGGAAACGCCGTAATTCCTGCCGAGGAAAAGATGGTAAGTATAAAGTGTACTTGCGCCTTTTCCTTTGGGAAAAGGTTTTCTTTTTTGAATCCGTTAGCAAAAAACGCTTCGGCGTTTATTGAATTATCGGAGGTGAAATATCATGCCAAGCGCAAAGGTACTTGAATCCAAGAAAGCAAGAGTTGAAGCTATCACCGAAATGCTCAAGGGTGCAACAGCAGGCGTTATCGTTGACTACAAGGGTATCACTGTTGAAGAGGACACCAAGCTCAGAAAGGAACTCAGAGAGGCAGGCGTAAATTACTTCGTTGAGAAGAATTCCATGCTCCGCTTCGCTGTCAAGAACGTTGGTCTCGACGGTCTTGCAGACGTTCTCGAGGGCACAACCGCTATCGCTGTAACAGACGGCGATGAAACTGCTCCTGCACGTATCCTCGGCAAGTTTGCTGAAGGTGCAGAGAACAAGTTCAACCTCAAGGCAGGCTTCATCGGTCAGGAGATCTATGATGAAAAGGGTGTTGTTGCTCTTTCCAAGATTCCTTCCAAGGAAACTCTTCTTGCACAGCTCCTCGGTTCTCTCCAGGCTCCTATGCAGAACCTCGCAGCTACACTGCAGGCTCTCGTGGACAAGAAGAACGAAGAAGCTGCTTGATCGCAGTTATCCCACAAATCGCGGCATAGTTTGTTTTAATTGTGTTCCGCAGAAAACAAAATGCGCATAAGCGCAAAATAAAATTATAAAGGAGATTATTATCATGGCATCCGAGAAAATTACAAATATTCTTGATTTAATTGACGCTCTTTCCATCCTTGAGCTTTCCGAGCTCGTTGAGGGTATCCAGGAGAAGTACGGTGTATCCGCAGTTGTAGCTGCTGCTGCTCCTGCTGCTGGCGCTGCAGGCGCTGCTGCTGAGAAGACAGAATTCGACGTAATTCTTGCTTCCTTCGGCGACAAGAAGATGGACGTTATCAAGGCTGTTAAGGACGTTTGCGGTCTTTCCCTTAAGGAAGCTAAGGAGCTCGTTGAGGCTGCTCCTAAGGCTCTCAAGGAAGGCGCTTCCAAGGCTGACGCTGACGATATCAAGGCTAAGCTCGAAGCTGCAGGCGCTACAATCGAACTCAAGTAAGTTTGACTGCCATTTCGTAAAATCATTAAACACGGTATTATGTATAAAACATGATACCGTGTTTTTATTTGCCTATGTGATTTTGAACGAATCAAAGGCGTCAACCTCATACTCGGAAAACGGAGTATCAAGATAAACATAGTTGAACTCACGGACGATATCCCAGCCATCTATCCTGAATTCAGCAAGCTTTGTGTTTTGCTCACGAACGGCACGGTAAGCAAATGTAATACCGTTTCCCGTTTCTATAAGTCTTACCATCAAACCGAAATTGCTTATAGTTGTAATACGCCTGAAATCTGAAAATGAACGGTTTCTGCTTATAAGAAGCTGTTCAAGAATTTTTCTTGTTCCGCTGCCCTCCTCACGAAGGATCAAATTCTCATTCCATATTTCGTCAATGGATATGACACGGTTTGCAAAAGGATGGTCAGCACTGCAAAGCCCAACAAAAGGTTCTTTGCGATATAGCCTTGACGTATACTGACCTCTGTCAAAAAAGCCTTCAACAAGTGCAAAATCAATTTCTCCGTCCGACAGCAAACGCAGCAAACGCTCTGTATTGTCAACATAAACAGAGATCTTGTTTGACGGTTCTTTAAGATATTCGGAAATATGCTCAGCTATGACATATTCCCCGATAGTTTTTGTAGCACCTAAAGAAATATAATGTCCTTCTTTTTCACTAAGCTGAGCTTTAAGCTTTTTTTCCTGATAAACCACGTTTTCAGCATATTTTTTCAGCATTTCCGCTTCAGCTGTCATTTTCAGGCTTTTTCGGTCATAAACAAACAGCTTGCAGCCGTAAAAATTTTCAAGATAATGTATATGCTGTGTGACCGCAGGCTGAGTCATATTCAGCTCTTCAGCCGTCCTGCGATAGTTCATTACTCTGCAAAGAGTCAGGAAGGTTTCAATTCGTGTATCTATCATGGCGTTCCTCCGATAAATATTATTTATCACATGATTTTAAATGATAATTTGATTTTATCATAAAATTATGATAAAATCAAGATAACAGATAAATTATTGTTAAGGAGAAATGTTATGAATACGATAAAAAAGCTTGCTGAACCGATACCCGGATTTGCTTTTGCACTTGCAATTGCACTGCTTGCGAAAATTATTGAAGGATTACTTCCGATACATCTTATAGGAGCGTCTGTAATTGCACTTTTCATAGGCATGATTATCAATCATTTCCACAAACCCGGAGCAGTGCTTTCGTCAGGTCTTAAATTTACATCAAAGAAAGTACTTAAGCTTGCCATTATTCTTCTCGGAGCGAGCCTGAATATAAGTATTATTCTTGAAGTGGGTAAAATGTCTTTATGCGTCATGGTATTCACTCTGTTCACCTGCTTCGGAATAGGACATTTTGTCGGAAAGGCACTGAAAATCAACTGGAAGCTTTCAAACCTTATTTCCGCAGGTACAGGTATATGCGGCGGTTCGGCTATTGCAGCAATTGCTCCCGTCATTGACGCAGAAGATACCGACATTGCATATTCCATGTCAGCAACATTTATTTTTGATATGGCCATGATAGTATTATTCCCCATCATAGGCAGGGCAATGGGTCTTTCAGATATGGCATACGGACTTTGGGCAGGAACAGCAGTTAATGACACTTCCAGCGTTGTTGCCGCAGGATATGCTTTTTCGGAAGCGGCAGGAGATTTCGCTACAATGGTAAAGCTTACACGAACACTTTCCATCATTCCGACCGTTATTATATTTGCACTTATCTCGGCACATATAAAGAAAAAAGAAGCTGCATCCGCATCAGATACAAACTCTGACACAAAGCCGCATTTCAGCATAACAAAAATTTTCCCATGGTTTATTCTCGGATTTATCGCACTGGCAGCAATAAACAGCTTCGGCGTAATTCCAGCAGCGATATCTTCCGGCATGAAAGAAGTCAGCAAATTTCTCATGGTAGCAGCTCTTGCAGCTATCGGTCTTAACACAAGCTTTAAGGACATGAAAAAATCAGGTATTGCACCTATGCTTCACGGATTTATAATTTCTGCTCTGGTAGTTATTGTAGCTATTGCTGTTGAATATTTTATGGGTATTGTCTGATGAAATGCCGAGCAGACATATCAGGTCTGTACAGCAATCGGTATTACCGTTTCGTTCTATTATATATAAGCAGCGCCGCAGTTTATATAAGCTGCGGCGCTGTTCATTTTAGAGGCTGTATTTTGCCATATATTCTTCCGTAAGATCAACAAATTCTTTATTTACTCCGGCGTGCTGCTCCTGAATATATTCGTGGCGGTTAAGCACTGTCTTATTTTTCTGAGTACCGATAACATAAACCGCTATGTTTGAGCAGTGGTCGGAAATACGTTCCAGATTAATAAGCAGATCAAGAAAGTTGATTCCGCTTTCAACCACACATTCGCCGTTTTTAAGACGCTCAATATGCCGTGCTTTAAGAGTTTCATTAAGGAAGTCAACAGTCTCCTCAAGAGGCTCGATTTTGACTGCAAGCGCCATATCGTTGTTCTTGACTGTTTCAACTGCCATTCCGATGATTTCCTGAACCGCATCGGAAATAATACCCAGCTCACGAAGCGCGCTTTCTGAAAATACAACGTCAAGGTCGTGAAGCTTTTCGGCATTTTCAATCAGATTCATAGCATAGTCGCCTATACGTTCAAATTCGGAAGTAAGGTGAAGCAGCTCGGTAACACGGCGGTTTTCATAGTCTGTAAGCTCACATTCGGTAAGCTTTACAAGGTAAGCGTTAAGCCTGTCCTCCATGCGGTCGATTGCCTCTTCGTTGTCTTTAAGTCTGCCGACAATTTTTTCGCTGAATTCCTTGCCGTCAAAAAGCTTGCGCATTTCTGTAAAGTTGAGAAGTGCAATTCGTCCCATAGTTACAACTGCATTGTGAGCCTGCTGGATAGCAAGAGACGGGGATTTGAGCAGTCTGTCATCCATGGCATTGAATGTGATCTCTCCGACTTCTGCCGGATCTCCGCTGCTTTCCTTGTCCCGTATCGTTATGCAGGCAAGCTTTTCAAGCAGCTTTGTAAACGGCAGGAAGCATATCGTTACCACAATGTTGAAGAGGGTATGGAAATTTGCAATGCCGCCCATGTCGATGGGGTCGTCCCAGAACGGGAAGCCTGCGATAGCTTTTATAGAGTACACAACAATAAGAAACGCAACAGTACCTATTACATTGAAGTAAAGGTGAACCATAGCCGCGCGCTTGGCGTTTTTGTTTGCGCCCACAGCGGAAATAATAGAAGTTACACAGGTACCGATATTCTGACCCATGATTATCGGGAAGGCTGCGGAAAATTTAAGTATACCCGTTGCTGAAATTGCCTGAAGAATACCCACGGAAGCTGACGAGCTTTGCAGAAGAGCTGTAACTACAGCGCCTGCGATAATTCCAAGAACGGGATTTGAAAGTGTGGCAAAAAGAGTTCTGAATGCTTCAAGCTCGGCAAGAGGCTTAACTGCGGAGCTCATAGAGAGCATTCCGGTAAAAAGTATGCCGAGACCGATAAGCGCTTCGCCGAGATTTTTCTTGATATCGCTTTTGGCAAGCATAAGGATAAGCAGTCCTATGATAGCGATCATCGGCGCAAGATAGGTCGGGGTCATCAGTTTCATAACAAGTCCGACATTTGCGTTGTTTTCAAGGTCTGCAAGACGGAGTATCTGACCTGTTACGGTAGTACCGATATTAGCACCCATGATAACGCCTATGGCGGAAGAAAGCTTTAAGATACCGGCATTTACCATGCCGACTATGATAACCGTTGTAGCGCCTGAGCTTTGGATAGCCGCTGTAACGAACGCACCCAGAAGAACACTCTTAAACACGTTGCTCGTAAGGCTTGAAAGTATTTTTTCCATTTTTCCGCCCGAAATTTTCTCCAGTCCGCGGCTAAGCATAAGCATTCCGTAAACGAAAAGAGCAACGCCGCCGAAGGCTTTGATTGCGATAAGTAAGATATCAGACCCGGACATAATTTTTTCTCCTGTTCTGCGGAGCCTTCCGCATTTTTTATTTTCCCAAAACTTTATATACATAACAATTATATCATATCCTTAAAATAATAAAAGCAAATTTTATGACTGTATTCATTTTCTCACATTTATACAATTTTAAAATATATTTTTCTTAAATTTTATAGCATACTTACAAAATAAAATTTTATTGTTCGGTAAAATTGTTTGCCGTATCTATTGATTATTGTGCAATAAATATGGTATAATATATAATTAATAATATAAATTTTTAAGTTTTTGAAAGGAATACGTCGGATATACTTATATCTGTTTCTTACCGGCGGCAGGATTTTACATGAAAAAATGGACCATCGGCAAGCCTGACCCAAAAGCTGCGGAAATGCTTTCCGGACAGGGCGGTTTGCCGCGTATCTGCGCAGATATCTTAGTTTCCCGCGGGATCAATACAATTGAAAAGGCAGCTGAATTCTTTAATCAGCAGAACGGTGAAGAAACGCTTTCTGACCCGTTCCTTATAAAAGATATGCGTGAGGCGGCGGAAACGCTCCTTGCGGCAGTGGACGAAGGCAAACGAATCTGCATATACGGCGATTACGACTGCGACGGTATCACCGCAACCGCAGTTCTTTATTCATACCTTGAATGCATCGGCGGTAACGTCGAATATTATATAAACGACCGAAGCGAGGGCTACGGACTATGCTCGGACGCTGTGAAACGGCTTGCCGAAAGCGGAGTTGAGCTTATTGTCACCGTAGATAACGGAATTTCTGCCGTTAACGAAGCAAAGCTTATTTCCGAGCTTGGCATGGAGCTTGTCATTACCGACCACCACCAGCCGCCCGAAGTTCTTCCTGAGGCTGCTGCCGTTGTTGACCCCCACAGAAGCGATGACCTTTCCCCTTTCAAGGATCTGTGCGGCTGCGGAGTCGCTCTGAAGCTTATTGCAGCTATGGACGGCGGCGATTACAGCTCGGCACTTGAACAGTTCTCCGACCTTGCGGCAATTGCAACAATTGCTGATATTGTTCCGCTCAAAGGCGAAAACCGTGAGATCGTAATGCGCGGACTTCACTATCTTGAAAACACCGAAAATGTCGGCTTGCAGGCGCTTATCAACGTTTCGGGACTCAGACACCCCGTTTCCTCCACCGGAGCTGCATTTTCAATTGCGCCTCGTATCAATGCTTCGGGACGGTTTGGCTCAGCTTCGGAAGCAGTTGAATTGCTTCTCTGTGAGGATCCGGATGAGGCGGAAAGCATGGCGGTCCGCCTTAACACACTAAACACGGAACGCAGAAAAACAGAAGCCGATATCATGGAAAATATCCATGAAAGCATACTGAAAGATCCGGAAATTTTAAATAAACGTGTGATTTTCCTTTACGGAGAAGGCTGGCATCACGGCGTTATCGGCATTGTTGCTGCAAAGCTTGCGGAACGCTTCGGAAAGCCTGTATTCATTCTTTCCGATGACGGGGAATATGCAAGAGGTTCGGCACGTTCCGTTGAGGGATTTTCCATACACAAGGCGCTGACGGCTTGTTCGGATGTGCTTTCAAAATTCGGCGGACACAGCGGCGCAGGCGGATTTTCACTTCCGATAGCTGATATTGAAGCCTTTGACGAGGCTTTGCAGAAATATGCAGCTGAAGAATTTCCCGTAATGCCAGTTCTTACTCTTCATGCGGACAAGCTGCTGCTTCCGGGAGAGCTTAATGTGCAGAACGTTTCGGCGCTTTCAATGCTTGAACCCTGCGGAGAAGGTAATCCGCAGCCGCTGTTTGCAATGCTTTCGGTACGGCTTCTGGACGTTTCCGCACTGTCGGGCGGAGCGCATACAAAGCTGAAGCTTACTTACGGAAACACAGGCGTATATGGGCTTATGTTCGGCACAAAGACCGCAGAATTCCCATTCAAGGCAGGTGATATGCTGGATATTCTGGCGTACCCCGAAATAAATACATACGCAGGGCAGACTTCGGTCAATATCAGAATTGCCGACCTGCGCAGAAGCGGTGTTCCGCAGCAGAAATATTTTGCCGCAAAAAATGCATATGAGCGCTATAAGCGCGGCGAGGGCGCTGATAAGGCGCTGATTCAGAGGATAGTTCCCGACAGAAGCGAGCTTGCGGCAATTTACAGAGCAGTACCGCAGACTCATGCTGCTGATTTTGATTCAGTGTTTTTTTCGGTTTGCTCCGATAATATAAATTACTGCAAATTCCGTCTTGCAGTCGATATTTTTACAGAGCTTGGACTTTTCTCGGCAGATCATTACAGCGAAACAGTCCGCCGTCTGCCTGCCGAAAAAAAGGTCGATCTTGATGACTCACAGCTTCTTGCCGGGCTGAAACGGCTTGCAGATTAAAAGAAAGGAGAAGTCCGTTTCTTGCGGACGCGGAAATCGTTATGATAAACAAACCTGAAACCGTATATACCATAGACGCGCTTATTCAGAAAATTCTTGACGACGAAAAGCAGTACGATCTGAGCAAAATTATTTCCGCATATGAATTTGCAGCCAAAGCTCATGCAAATCAGGTACGCTCCTCGGGCGAGCCTTATATTACTCACCCGCTCGCAGTCTCCTTTATTCTGCTTGAACTTGGTATGGACACCGATACCATCTGCGCTGCAATGCTTCACGATGTTGTGGAGGACACCGATGTTACTCTTGAGGAAATCAAAAAGCGCTTCGGTCAGGATGTTGCCATGCTCGTTGACGGCGTAACAAAGCTGGGCAAGATACCTTTGTTTACCAAAGAGGAACAGCAGGCTGAAAATGTGCGCAAAATTCTTCTTGCAATGTCACAGGATATTAGAGTTATTATAATCAAGCTGTGCGATCGTCTGCACAATATGCGCACTCTCCATTACCGTCCTGCACACAAGCAGCGCAACACTGCCCTTGAAACCATGAATATCTATGCTCCTATCGCTCACCGTCTCGGTATGCGTACCATCAAGGAGGAAATCGAGGATCTTGCTTTCCGTTACCTTGACCCTTACGCTTACGGCGAGATAGAGCAGATGCTTCAGATAAGAAGTGATGAGCGTGAGGCTTTTATCGAGTCAATCAAGGCGCAGATAACCGAACGCTTCAAGGATGCGAATTTTGCCCGTCCGCCTCAGGTAGATGGAAGAGTAAAGTCAATTTACGGCATATACAAAAAAGCCTTTATGCAGGGCAAGAATATTGACGAGATATATGACAAATACGCCGTAAGAATTATTGTTGATACGGTAAATGAATGCTATAATTCGCTGGGTATTATCCACGATATGTTCAAGCCTATTCCAAACCGCTTCAAGGACTATATAGCTACTCCGAAATCAAATATGTACCAATCCCTGCATACGACCGTTATCGGCAGGGAGGGCATACCTTTTGAAGTACAGATAAGAACATGGGATATGCATCATACTGCCGAGTACGGCATCGCCGCCCACTGGAAGTATAAAGAGGGCATAAGCGGCAAGGACAAGCTTGAAAACCGTCTTGCATGGATAAGACAGATTATCGAAGCTCAGCAGGAAACCGATGATGTTGAGGAGATCGTCCGCACGATAAAAAGTGACCTTGCCCCTGAGGAAACCTTTGCGTTTACTCCAAAGGGAGATATGATAACTCTTCCAAGCGGCTCAACGATAATCGACTTTGCATATGCTATACACACTCAGGTCGGCAACAAGATGAAGGGCGCAAAGGTAGACGGAAAGCTTGTTTCACTTGACTATCAGCTTTCTACCGGTGAGATCGTTGAGATACTTACATCAAAAGACCCTGACCACGGTCCGAACCGTGCATGGCTCGACATATGCAAGACCAACGAGGCAAAGTCGAAGATACGCTCATGGTTCAAAAAGGAACGCCGTGAAGAAAACATTGTCAAGGGCAAGGAAGAGCTTGAAAAGGAGTTCAAGCGGAATTATATCAGAGTACCAGAAGAAGATCTTCAGTCATTCCTTGCAGATGATATGAAGCGTCACAACTGTTCAACAGTCGATGATTTCTATGCTGCAATAGGATACGGCGGCGTGATA
>JBJESH010000155.1:0-3575 GCA_051882695.1 Oscillospiraceae bacterium
GTCGTGATGTAGAATGGTTTTTTTGACATTTTATATTCCTCCTAAAAGGGTTTATTTGCATACATATCATATTATACCCCAACAAGAAGCATTTGTCAATTTTCGGGGCAAAAAAATAGCAGGACAAACGGTGTCCTGCAAATGAAATAAAATAAAAGAAGTAAAAAAATATGTGTAGAACAAAAGAAAGGAGACAACAAAACGGATGTTAAACTAATTAAATGTATTAGACGATTTCTAACATCAACATTATTATAAACTATTTTAGCAATTACGTCAACAGGTTTTGGCAACATTTTTTGATTTTGTATATATGCACAAAACGAAACGGGTTAATTTGTCATTTTTGTAAATTGCATCTTTTTTATATGGTTATAAAACTAAATATAAACCAAATCAGACAAGAATAAACTGTTACAAATCACGTTAAAAATTAACGTAATAAAAAATGATTAAATTTAATTATATCATATAATAATCTATTTGTCAATAGGTTTTTACATTTACAAACAATAATTTTTTATAATAAATTTACGGATTGTATTGCTTAAAAATACAATCCGTAATCACATTTTCATTAAGTTAAGAGTTCTTTCCGCTGCTCTTTTTTGTCATGATAAGCACCGTTGCAAGGACTGCAATTATCATCGCCATAACCACGATAACAATAACAACGCCAACGCCAAGTCCGCCGGACTGCTGCACATTTTCGCTTCCGGCTTCGGCGGCTTCTTCGGTCACGGAGCTTTCCTCTGCTGCTGTATCGGTTTCGGCGGCGGAGCTGTCTGTTACAGCTTCGGTTTCGGCTTCAGAAGCTTCTGTCTCATAAACATCGTTGTTTTCTTCGGGGACTTCCGCTGTCAGCGAATATTCTCCTGTAAGATCCTCGGCGATCTTAATATTATTCTGTTCCCAGCTTTTATAGCTTTCTCCGGAGCCGTCATAGCAGTGGACAGTCGCTCCCACGTTGCGGAAAACGTCGCTGTCCAGAGCAGGGGCTTCTTTGCTGTAAGCGTAAATATCTTTCAGAGCGTTGCAGTCTGCAAAAACGCTCATGCCGATTTTTTTAACGTTTGGTCCTATCGAAATTTTCTCAAAGCCGCACTTGCTGAAGGTATTGGGATAGATCTCGGTTATTCCTGCCGGAATAACAAATTCCTTAATGGATTTGCAGTCCTGAAAAGCGCCCTCTCCTATATAGGAAACGGCTTCGGAAACGGGAATGTCCTCCAGTGCTTCACAGGCGGCAAAAGCGTAGTCGTCGATTTTTGTGACTGTAGACGGCATTTTTACCTTAACGAGCTTTCTGTTTCCCGAAAAGGCGTTCTTTCCGATCTCGACAGTATTTTTAGGCAAGGTCAGGAATGAAAGCTGATTTCTTGACGGCAAAGCATTTTCGGGGATTATACCGTTTTCGACTTCAGTGCCTGCAAGTTCAAGAATTTCCAGATTGGGAATAGCCGTAAGCGCATTGAAATCGCTTGCGTTAAGAGTACCCGAAAGGACGGCAACGTTCTTGATAAAGTTATAGTCAGTACCGTCGGCGGCTTCGCTTATCGCGTCCGCAAGCTTACCTGTTTCAAAGGAAGAAACCGTCAGGTTCTCCTCGCTGCCCTCAGCACGGGAAAGTATCGGCATAATGATAATTCCCAGAAGCATTGCAGCGGCAATAAAGATAACGAATATTCTTACCAGTGTACTTTTTTTCTTGGCGTATGTATTTGTGCTTTTTGTTTTATTTGCCATTAGCTTTATTCCTCCCTGATATCACCGCGGCCTATCGAAAAGCGTCCTGCGATCTGGATATTCTGCGGAGTAAACAGCAGGACATCGGTAGTAAGCGGATTTTTCGCCTTTCTGTATTCGCTGAGGATGACTGTACCCAGTCCCTCAAGAATATCGTTTGTAATATTTTTCAGCACCAACAGACTTTCACGGGACGGTGCTACCACAAGAAATTTTGCTCCCAGCCGTTCGTAGACTACGCTTCTGAATTCGTTGCACATTATAAGCGAGCTGACGAATACGGGGGAGGTTATTTTAAATTCCAGAGCTTTTATGCTTCCGCAGAAGGTTTCCTCACTGATCTCGGCTTTGGAAAGTATCTTGCACATATTTCTGTCTGCAACCGAGAAAACGACTTCCCTTGGAACTCCCCAGCGTTTCAGGGCGGCTTCGTCCAGAAAATGCACGATCTCTTCATCGGGCGTATAAACAACGACCTTTTTCAGACCGTCCACAAAATCGGCGCTTATCATGGTGCTGTCAACGTCCTTTTCTCGCATGATAAGAAGCCGCAGGAACTCCTGTCCGTTGGTGAATGAGACCATTCTTCCTTTTATGACGAAATCCTGTTCCAGCTTTTTGATGAGCCTGTCCAGCTCTTCATCTGACTGAGTTGACTGAGTTGATTGAGTTTTCTCATAAACGGCTTTTGCCTCTCCCACATTTATCTTAAATGTAGCCGCACCGTTTGAAATTTCATACACGCTGTCGCTTTCCTTTGAAACAATGCGGAAATTCTGCCGCTTCAGGGCGTTTCTGAAGCCGGCTTCAAACTTATCGCGGCAGAGCATTCCGCCGATTTTTTCGGCAAGCTTCAAAATAAACAGCTCCTTTCAGCTTAAAACCTGCACGTTTAATATTGCATACATATACAGTATAACATATTTGTCCCGACTTGTACACAGCTTTTCAAAATTAAAAATGCAGAATTTTTACGTCGATTTTTTGGCATTATGCCGTATTATCAGTCGTGGCGCTGCTCTGTGTTGGCAAAGGTCTCGCAGAAGCGTCCCGCAAAAGCCGGAGGCTCTCCCTTTGCATAAAGATGTGAAATATCTCCGAAGGAGCTTACTCTGAATGAAGCGATACCCTCACGGCGTTCCTCGGTATTGACCGTTGTTACCGAAGTGGGAGCAGCCATAAGTCCGTGCCACAGCACCATCGGGGAAATTCCCAGCAGGTGACCCAGCATAACACATTCCACGCCGAAGTGGCAGAAAAACACTATCGTATCATTGTTTGGCTTTTCCGCACGGTATATCATTCCTTCACGCTTATAGCCGTGGCGAGCAATGATCTCATCAAGACCGTTCCACACTGCTTCGAGTCCTGCTTTCATGTCCGCTTCTTTCATGATGGGAACGTTATACCATTTATCCTTGTCATAGTATTCGGGAACGGCTGTCCAGTCCGCAGGCAGCATATCCCATGGGATACGCTTGTTTCCGGTCAACGGGTCGGTGATATTTACGTTGTATTCCCTTAACCACGGCAGAGTCTCGGCAGTGCGCTCCGCTTTTTTCAGAGTAAGCGAAGCGGTGTCACGGGCTCTTCCCAAGGGAGAAACGTAGTAAGCTTTTACGTCCATGGGAGCTATCCTTTCCGAAAGCATTTCCGCCTCGCGCCAGCCCTTTTCGGTAAGGGAGTCTATGGTGTAATCCGGGTCGCCGTGTCTTATTATCAATATTTTCATATGTAAACCTCTTGCACAAAAATTTTAGCCCTTACGGCATATTTTTTATACTATTTCTTAATCAACCTATAGACAAAGTCTATAGGTTGATCCCACC
>JBJESH010000156.1:0-3565 GCA_051882695.1 Oscillospiraceae bacterium
AACGCCAAGTCCCCTTATTCCGTTGTTTTTAGGCTGTTCGGGAGCAGGTGCAGGAACGGGTGCAGGTGCAGGTTCAATAGCCTCAGGTTCGGACTTTTCGGGCATTTCCATAGCTCCGTCAACAAGTATCATGGACTTGTTTTTCGGCACACATACCTCGGCAGCTCCGCCGTTAACATTGAACTGCTTTCCGCTGAGACGGTCTGCAAGCTTGCCGTAAGGAGTGTTTATCCTGAATGTATAGTCTCCGTCGCTGATATTCAGCGCAATGTAAACTATCTGACCGTTAAGCTCACGCTTGAAAAGGAAGGTCTGATTTTTCAGTTCCAGCTTTGAATATGAACCCGACTGGATAGCAGGCAGCGAAAGCCTTATCGCACCAAGCTCCGCAATATGAAGCATAAGCCTGTCGTTTTTATCGGGAATGCTGTCAAGCTCAAGACAAGGTCTTACCGCAAGGTCAGCGTCAGCGCCTTTGCCCTTTGCTCCGTAAATGCCGAATTCGCTTCCGTAGTAAACCGAAGGAACTCCGTACATACCGTACATCATGGTATAGCAGCACTCGGCATGGTCGGGATTTTTCAGTACCGACATCAGACGGGAAACATCGTGGTTGTCAAGGAAGTTGTACATATAGAGATTGCCGTACTGACCGGTCTGGTATTCGATAGAGTGGGCGATCTCAAAATAGTTGCGGTCGTTGTGGGAGGAGTAGATACCCTTATAGCACTGGTAATTTGTTACACAGTCGAACATTTCCGGGTTAGCCCAGCGGTTGTACTGACCGTGAATTATCTCGCCCATAAGCCAGAAATCGGGACGAAGCTCACGGGTGAATCTGTGTATGCGCTTGATGAAATCATCGGTAAGGCAATCCGCAGCGTCAAAGCGGATACCGTCAATGTTCCATTTTTCTATCCACATTTTAACAGCGCCGAGGAGATGCTCTACGACCTCGTTGTTGTAAAGATTGAGCTTAACAAGGTTGTAATAGCCGTTCCAGCCCTCATAGGAGAAATTGTCGCCGTAGGGTGAGCGTCCGCCGAAATTAACGCCTGCAAACCAGTCCTTGTAACGGGAATTATAGCCGTTCTGCTGAAGATCCTTGAAAGCGAAGTGGTCTCTTCCGACATGGTTGAAAACGCCGTCAAGAATTACACGGATTCCGTTTTTGTGCAGCTCGTCGCAGACTCTGCCGAATTCCTCATTCGTACCGAGGCGCTTGTCAATGGTGTAATAATCGGTTGTATCATAGCCGTGCTCGAAGGACTCGAAAACAGGTCCGAAATAAACGGCGTTCATGTTCATTTTTTTGAGATGGGGTATCCATTCAAGGACCTTTAAAATGCGTCCCTTTTCAAGGTCGGCAGCTTCGGAACGGAACTTTTCGCAGCCGCAGAAGCCGAGGGGATAAATGTGATAAATGTTGGTTTTTTCGATCCAGTGTGACATGGTATATGTACTCCTTTGGGGATATAAATTAAAATATGACCGCAAAAGCTGCAGCGTTTGCAGCAGCTTGCAGAAAACATAAATTACAAGAATTATACCATAAAAATCCGCTTAAAGCAAGCAAAATATAAAATTTCACAATTTCATACTATTTTTAACAGGAATTTTTATTCAAAATCAACAATTTAATTTAATTTTTTATTAGATAAAATTTCCCGAAATGTCTTGCAATCAGGAAAAAAAAATTGTATAATGTATGTTAGATGTATCGGCGTGCCGATTTATTTGTCTGCGTCATTTGCCGCCGTAAATGACGGATATTTATTTCAACGGCGGGGAAAAGGAGCTTTTTTATGTTCAAGGAATTTACCGAAAATACAATTTCAAAAGCTAAAGAAGATGTTGTAGTTACCAACGGAGTGCTTGTTCTTATTGCGGTCGTTTCGTTCCTGACCGGTCTTGTTGTGGGAATACTCTGCGCTTCCGGTGCCAAGTCCAAGAAGAATAAGAAGATCTCTTTCAATGCCGACGATTATGCACGCGAACTCAATTTCGATGATGAGGACGACGAGGATTACGAATATTCCTTCTGATCGCGCCTTAAATATTTACAGTAAAGGATTTTCAATGATATGAAGCTTGGTATGGTTGGTCTCCCGAATGTGGGAAAAAGTACGCTTTTCAATGCGCTTACGAACGCAGGCGCCGAGTCTGCAAACTATCCGTTCTGCACTATCGAACCGAACGTGGGTATAGTTTCCGTTCCGGACGAGCGTCTCGATAAGCTCAAAGAAATGTATGATCCCGAGAAGTTCACTCCTGCGACTCTCGAATTTGTGGATATCGCAGGACTTGTAAAGGGCGCTTCAAAGGGCGAGGGACTGGGCAACAAGTTCCTTGCAAATATCCGTGAGGTGGACGCTATCGTTCATGTTGTCCGCTGTTTTGAGGATATTGATATTATCCACGTTGACGGCGAGATCAATCCCGAACGTGATATCGAAACTATCGACCTGGAGCTTATTTTCTCCGATATTGAGCTTATCGAGCGCCGTATCGACAGAGCAAAGAAGGCTGCAAAGGGCGACAAGAAATTCCTTGCTGAGGTCGAGTTCCTTGAAGACCTGAAAAAGCATCTGGAGGAGGGACATTCCGCCCGTTCCTACGGCTTTACCCCCGAGCAGGAGGAGATAATTAAAACCACTCCTCTCCTTTCGGCAAAGCCTGTAATTTACGCTGCAAATCTCTGCGAGGACGACTTCAAGAACAATATCGAAACTTCTGTGCATTATCAGAAGGTGTGCGAGATAGCAAAGCGTGAAAATGCAGCAGTTCTTCCTATCTGCGCCCAGCTTGAAGCGGAAATTTCCGATATGGACGAAGAGGACAAGGCAATGTTCCTTTCCGAGCTTGGACTTGAAGTTTCGGGTCTTGACAGGATAATCAAGGAGGGCTATGCTCTGCTGGGACTTATCTCCTACCTTACAGCAGGACAGCCTGAGGTAAGAGCATGGACTATTACCAAGGGTACGAAAGCGCCTCAGGCGGCAGGAAAGATACATTCAGACTTTGAAAAAGGCTTTATCCGTGCGGAGGTTGTCAGCTTTGACGACCTTATGGCATGCGGCTCAATGACCGCAGCAAAGGAGAAGGGTCTTGTCCGTTCCGAGGGTAAGGAATACGTTATGAACGATGGAGACGTAGTTCTTTTCAGATTTAACGTGTAATTTTGTGTACTGAGAGCATATGTTAAAAAGCCGCTTTTGATACAATGTGTCAGAAGTGGCTTTGTGTTTTTAGTAAGCGGCTCGGTGAACGTTAATATAATGCGTAATTCGGAATGCGGAATTCGGAATTATTGTGGTAAATTAGAATTTAGCGCACTATGACATTAATTTTTGTAGGGGCGGATTCTATATCCGCCCGTTATACAGGAATATTTATTCGGGCGGAAATAGATTCCGCCCCTACTTTTCAAGGCTCTGGAAAACCGCAACGAAATTTAATGCGTAATTCGGAATGCGGAATGCGGAATTATTGTGGTAAATTATAGTTTATCTTACAAAATACGAGGGGGAAACCTATGAGGGGACAAGGAAAAACTAAAAGCCAA
>JBJESH010000157.1:0-3560 GCA_051882695.1 Oscillospiraceae bacterium
AAAGAATTCAGCTTGTCCGGATTTTTCAGACATTTCGTCATATGCTTTTTTAAGCTGTTCTACTCTTTCAGCTATTGACCTTTGTTCGCTCTCGTATTTTGCCGAAAGTTTTCCAAACCGTTCATCCGATATCTTTCCCGATACATTATCCTCATATATGCGCTCAAATAACCTATCAATCTCCTTATTCCGTGAAATCAAGGCATTTAACTCACCGCAGCAAGTCTTTTTATGGTTCTCCAACACTTCTTTTGAATATGCAGTAACGGCTTGTGTAAATTCATCCTCATATTTGCACGCAAATCTGGTAAGACGACGTATTTCACTTAAAACCACTTGTTCAAGAAAATCGACGCGTACATAATGTGTTGACTTGCATTTCTTTTGCTTGCCTTTGTTGTAGTTTTGACAATTAAAATACTTAATACTCGGATTTTGCTGATTGAAATGGTATCCTAATTTACCGCCGCAGTCTGCGCATACCAACAGCCCGGAAAACATATTGTGTTCTCCGTTGCTCATCTTGCGCCTACGGGTTTTACCGCGCATTTCCTGAATTCTTTCAAAGGTTGCTCTGTCTCGTATCGGTTCATGAACATTTTCAAACACCATCATATCTTCAGGGTCGTTTCTGATTCTCTTTTTATTTTTATACGAAATAGAATAAGTTTTGAAATTGATAACATCACCGCAATATTCCTGTAAGCTAAGAATTTTAATAATCGTAGTTGAATTCCAGCTATATGGACCTGCAGTGTGTTGTTTCAAAGGCTTTTTATAGCCTTTTTCAACAGCATACGCAGTGGGCGTTAATAGCATTTTTTCCGATAGAATCGAAGCAATTTGCTCAGTTCCATAGCCTGAAAGAGTCAGTGTATCTATCATCTTTACTACCCTTGCAGCTTCTTCATCAACAACCCAATGATTTGGATCGTTTTCATCTCGCTTATAACCGTACGGCGGCGCTCCAAGCGGTACTCCGGACGAGCCTTTAACCTTATTGCTCAGTCGTCGCTTTTTACTGATATCCCGTGAGTACCATTCGTTAAACAAATTTTTAATTGGAGCAAATTCACTCTCACCTTCAAAAGAATCAATACCGTCTGACACAGCGACAAGTCTTATTCCGTTTTCCGGGAAAAACTCTTCGATTAATCGTCCGACTTCAATATAATTTCTTCCCAATCGTGAAAGATCCTTTACAAATACCGCTCCGCCCTTTCCAAGCTTTAGCTGCTCGATCATTTCGTTGAACTTCGGTCGATTCATTGTAACCCCCGAAATACCATCATCGAAAAAGTGAACAATATGGGTATAGCCTTTTTCTTTTGCAACCTTTGTTAATAGCTTTTTCTGATTTGCTATACTATAGCTCTCACCTTCCAAATCATCATCACGTGATAAGCGTTCGTACAAAAATGCAATATCTGAATGAATTTTTTTCTTGTTTAACCAACTCATACTTCCTCCCTTCCGCAGTCAAATAACAGTACCGTAATTGCTGTACCAACTGCTGAAAAGTCAATCCCGATCGATTTCATTTTTTATTAAACGAAGCAGAATTTCACTTAACGTTCTGCCGCTTTCACGAAAGACAGGCTTTACAATAAAGCAAATATTTTTGTATGTATAACGCTGTTCTTTCATTAGCTCCGGCTTCTTATTTTCTTTCATTTTACACCTTCTAATTTTCAGTTCTGTGTAAATGTGCCGGACAAGCAGTTGGCAACGCCCGTTTTACCGAGCTTGCAATCATTATACACAGAATCGATTTTTTGTCAAATTTGACTTTTGTTATTTAAAACGCATTATGTGCAAAAGGGAATTATACCAATCGTGCTATAGAATGTTTAAGAGTTAATTTGCGAAGTTTTCGGCCCCTCCGCAGGGACATACTGCAACGGTCTGACAAAACCGCTTACCGTCCAAGCCCACGGCAAGTGTCTTTTTTTGCATCATCGCAAACACCGTAAGTCGCCACAGTGTATTTTTCGCTTAAAAAACGTCGCTCCGCATATGTTTTGCAGTATGCTTTCTATAATGCCTGACGGCATATTTTTCAAGGTACATATATAACACGGACTAAAACCGTTGTTAACTTAAAATATTTTTTAAATTTTTAATAGCAGTACACTTCTGAACATATATACTGTTTAAGTCGTTATCAAGCAGATATGCAATTTCAGAAAGGCGTATTCCACAGACATAATATAATACTACTATTATCCTTTCAATGCGTGCTAATTCCATAAAAGCTTGAATAAGCGTTTCATTTTCAAAATTAGCCACTATAATATTTATAACTAATTTATCCAATATCTTTCTGAATTCCAATTTAACCTGTTTTTCCTCAATTTCTTCAACAACAGGTTCCTTTGTTTGATTATAATACTTACTGCATGCGAGTAACTGCTCCATTAAGAATTCAAAATAATTGCGCATTTTCATACCTCCAAACCAAAATAGTTAAGAGGTAATGAAATCTATGATTACATTAAAACAGATTTTTATGCGAAACCTTAAGTTTTTTAAAAAATTTTTTCTATCACTAAAAGAAAAGCACACAAAGTTTTATGCTCTGTGCGCTCGTTACAAAAACAGTATTAGCTATTAACTCTAAATTTAATGTGTAATATTTGAAACCTCTGAAAAGAACCATATCATTGAAGATAAACAAATGACAAAATACATTAAAATCTTAATTATCGCTATAAATAACAGTAATATCGGGGTGAAGTTGAAAAATTGTGGCGGGGATTTCGGGGGTAATAGGTCCGTAAAAGAATTTTTCTAAAATATCCCGCTTTTCCTTTCCAGAAGCAATAAGTAAAATCTTTTTTCCTGCATTATGGACACCATACCCTTTGTTATAGCTTTTTTCAGCATCTTGTCCTTGCTTTCAGTCTAAGACCTTTCCGCCTATTATAACAGTCTTAATATTTATTTCGTTATCAACAATAAGTAAATCGGCATCAAAGCCCTTTTCAATACGCCCTTTTTTAATTCTGATCATATTTGCGGGAGTTTCGCTTGCCATTTTCACCGCATCATCAAACGGAATACCAAACTTAACGGCGGTTTTAACACAGTAAAGAAGCGTTGCGCTGCTGCCAGCGATTGTGCCGTCTGAAAGCCGTGCCGCACCGTCCTTTAAAAAGACCTTAAGCCCGCCCGATTCATACTCGCCGTCGGGCAGTCCCGCGCTTCTTATGCTGTCGCTTATAAGGGTCAAACGGTCCGCACCGAACATTTTATAGGTTGCCAGCACAACAGGCTTTGAAATATGAAAGCCGTCGCAGATAAGCTGTGCGTAAATGTGCTTTTCAACCGCCGCACCGATAGGACCCGGGTTGCGGTGATGCATCGGCGGCATAGCGTTATAGGTATGTGTAAGGCATTTTGCACCGTTATGGATAGCACTTATCGCGGTTTCATAGTCGCAGTCAGTATGACCTAATGAGACTACACATTCGGGGCTGACCGCCTTTATAAACTCCATAGCTCCTTTAAGCTCAGGCGCGACGGTTATCATTTTAACCTTTTTAAAACGCCTGAAATCC
>JBJESH010000158.1:0-3510 GCA_051882695.1 Oscillospiraceae bacterium
GCTTTTCCGCTACTCTTTTTTATCTTTTGTCACGCTTCTATTGTAATCCTACAAAGAAATAACAAGCCAATCTACAGAAAGCTTGACAAATCGGAATAATTCTGATATAATGTAAGTACAATAAGATAGGTTATTTGAGGTGGTAGATTTCGTAGCAACCACACGCCGATGGTACCGACAGGGAGCAATCCCGAGAGATGCAGGAGAATGCTACGCCTGCCAAATAGCCTATTGTGAAACCGCTTTGAGAAATCAAGGCGGTTTGATTTTTTTAGCCGTATGTGATATAATATGAAATATATTTTTTTTGAAAGGATAGGTCGGGTAATGGATAAAGAACGCTTTTACAATGCTTTGAACGCTGTGCTTACAGGCGAGCATATCCGTGCCGGTATCGGTACATACGGTGAGAAAACCGTTCATGCGGTACTGAAAAATTACTTTGAGCCCTACTCCGACGGGCACGAGCAGAAAATCGGCGGTTATGTTGCGGATATCATCGGCGAGGACGGTATTATCGAGATACAGACGGCAGGCTTTGACCGTCTCAGAAAAAAGCTTGAAGCGTTTCTTTCTGTCAGCAGAGTCACAGTTGTCCACCCGATACCCCGTCAGAAATGGATAATTCCCATTGACCCGGAAACCGGAGAAAAAGGCAGAAAGCGCAAATCGCCCGTTAAGGGTACGCCATATGATATTTTCCCGGAGCTGTACAAAATCAAGCCATTTCTTTCAAATGAAAATCTGCGTCTGTGCATTGTAATGCTTGATATGGAAGAGTATCGCCGTCCTCCCGAAAACGATGGTCTTAAACGGGGCAGGCGGCGCGGATATGTCCGATATGACCGCATACCGCTGGAGCTTGCGGATGAAATACATATTGACTGTGCCGCTGACTGGGGGTACTTTATTCCAAACGGACTTCCCAATGAGTTTACTTCAAAGGATCTCGGTGATTTAAGCGGCGTAGGTGCAAAATATGCATCGCTGGTGCTGAATGTTCTTACTGCTGCAAATGCTGTGGAAATTATCGGCAAAAAAGGCAGGAGCAACCTGTACAGAACTGCTATATAGATATATTCATACATTCTTCCCAAAAAGGCATATTTAATTTTGTTGACAAGACGGCTTGGTTTCGCTATAATATAAAGTGCGTGTATTGATGCTTTTGCGTCATATTTTTATTTTATACTAAAAACCATTTAAAAACTGTACAAAAAAATCGAGCATAATCTTGCGTATAATGGATTATGCGAAGATTTTTTGTCTACAGTTTAATTGGTTTTTAGTATTATGCACGGAAATACAAGTATTTTTTGTATAAATATTAATGTAAAGGAATGAGAAAATGTATAAAATTGTAAGAAAAAAGGTTCTTAATCCTACGGTTACATTGATGGATATTGAAGCTCCCATGGTTGCAAAAAAAGCTGAACCCGGTCAGTTTATTATCCTCCGCGTGGACGAGAACGGCGAGCGCATCCCACTTACAGTTGCCGACTTTGACAGGGAAAAGGGCACTGTTACTATTATTTTTCAGATCGTTGGCGCAACTACCGAAAAGCTTAACCACAAAAACGAGGGTGAATACATACAGGATTTTGTCGGTCCTCTCGGTGTTGAGTCCCATACCGATGGCTTGAAAAAGGTTGCTGTTGTAGGCGGCGGCGTTGGCTGTGCAATTGCTTACCCTATCGCTAAGAAGCTTCACAATCTCGGCTGTGAGGTACATTCTATAGTTGGTTTCAGAAACAAGGATCTGGTTATTCTTGAAGATGAATTCAGTGCCGTTTCGGACAAGCTTTGCATGATGACCGATGACGGTTCACACGGCACAAAGGGTCTTGTTACCGACGCTCTCAAGCAGCTTATCGAAAGCGGCGAAAAGTACGATGAGGTAATTACCATAGGTCCTCTTATCATGATGAAATTCGTCTGCGCTCTTACAAAGCAGTATGATATCAAGACTGTCGTTTCAATGAACCCTATTATGATCGACGGTACCGGAATGTGCGGCGGCTGCCGTCTTACCGTAGGCGGCGAAACAAAGTTTGCCTGCGTTGACGGTCCCGACTTTGACGGACATCTCGTTGACTTTGACGAGGCTATTGAACGTTCTTCCATGTACAAGCCTTTTGAACGCCACAAGCACGAAGAAACCTGCAATCTCTTTCAGAAGGAGGCTAAGTAATTATGCCAAATATGTCACTTAAAAAGAATGAAATGCCTGCTCAGGCTCCAGATGTGAGAAACAAGAACTTCAAGGAGGTTGCTCTGGGTTATTCCAAAGAAACTGCGGTTGACGAGGCAAACAGATGCCTTAACTGCAAAAACAAGCCCTGCGTAAGCGGCTGTCCCGTAAATATAGATATTCCTGCGTTTATTCAGAAGGTTCAGCAGGAGGACTTTGACGGCGCATATGATATTATCAGCAAGTCAAGCTCTCTTCCCGCTGTCTGCGGAAGAGTTTGTCCTCAGGAATCCCAGTGCGAAGGCAAGTGCGTCCGCGGTATCAAGGGCGAACCTGTAGGCATCGGCAGACTTGAACGCTTTGTTGCCGACTGGCATAACGAACACAGCACAGGCGAGGTCAAGAAGCCTGAATCAAACGGTCACAAGGTTGCTATAATCGGTGCGGGTCCTGCAGGACTTACCTGCGCAGGCGACCTTGCAAAGCTTGGCTATGAGGTAACGATATACGAAGCGCTTCACCTTGCAGGCGGCGTTCTCGTTTACGGTATTCCTGAATTCCGTCTTCCGAAGGCTATTGTTCAGAAAGAGATAGACGGACTCAAGGCTCTTGGCGTAACCGTTTGCACAAACACTGTTATCGGCAGAACTATTACTGTTGACGAGCTTTTCGAGCAGGGTTATGAAGCGATGTTTATCGGTTCCGGCGCAGGACTTCCCAGATTTATGGGAATTCCCGGTGAAAACCTCAAGGGTGTTTACTCCGCAAATGAGTTCCTCACAAGAACAAATCTTATGAAAGCATATAAAGAGGACTCCGATACTCCTATCCAGCACGCAAAGAATGTTGCTGTCGTAGGCGGAGGAAACGTTGCTATGGACGCAGCAAGATGCGCTAAGCGTCTAGGTGCGGAGAATGTATACATAGTATACAGAAGAGGCGAAGCTGAAATGCCTGCCCGTAACGAGGAGATCGAACACGCTAAAGAAGAAGGCATCATCTTCAAGACTCTTAATAATCCTGTTGAAATCCTCGGTGACGAGCATAAGTTCGTAACGGGCATGAAATGTGTTGAAATGGAGCTGGGCGAACCGGATGAAAGCGGCAGAAGAAGTCCGGTAGAGAAGAAAGGCTCTGACTTTGTTCTTGATGTTGACTGTGTAATTATGTCGATAGGTACTTCTCCAAATCCGCTTATCAGAAACACAACAAAGGGTCTGGAAACTAACCGCAGAGGCTGCTTCGTTGCAGATGAAAACGGTCTTACTTCCCGTGAGGGAGTTTATGCAGGCGGCGATGCGGTAACGGGTGCTGCTACA
>JBJESH010000159.1:0-14482 GCA_051882695.1 Oscillospiraceae bacterium
CCTGCGATTAGTTGTATAGATAGCAAAAAAATTTGAAGCCACAGGAATTGGAATTGAAGATCTAGTTTCCATAGGCACGATAGGACTTATCAAAGCCGTAAAAACTTTCTGTCCTAGCAAAAACATAAAGCTTGCAACATATGCCTCACGATGCATTGAAAATGAGATACTTATGTTTCTGAGAAAATCAAGCCAGTACAAAAATGAAATTTCAATTGATGAACCATTGAATATTGACTGGGACGGCAACGAATTGCTGCTGTCGGATATTCTTGGCACTGACGAGGATACCGTAAATGGAAATATTGAAAGCGAGGCTGAAAAGTCTGTACTCCTTGAAGCTGTCGAACGACTTCCGGAACGCGAAAAAAGCATCATGAAGATGAGATTTGGTCTCATTGACGGGAAAGAAAAAACTCAGAAAGAAGTTGCCGACATCATTGGAATTTCACAATCCTATATCTCACGCCTTGAAAAAAGGATAATTAAAAAGCTTCGGAAAGAATTGGAAAAAGTCATTACATAATTTCCATTTATTGCATAGCAGCTATCATGAATATTAAAAACAGCTCCTGACAATAATCTTAGTATAAGATTACGTTCGGGAGCTAATTAATATGTACTATAATAAAGTAGATATAAGCGGAGTTGATACCTCTAAACTGACGGTTTTAAAGGAATCGGAAAAAATTGAGCTTTTGAAACAGTGCAAAAAAGGAGACAAAAACGCCCGAAAAAAGCTTATTAACGGAAATCTCCGACTCGTTCTCAGTGTTATTCAGAAGTTTATCGGACGCGGTGAAAACGCTGATGATTTGTTTCAAGTTGGCTGTATCGGACTTATTAAAGCAATTGATAACTTTAATACCGATCTTGACGTTCGGTTTTCAACCTACGCAGTACCAATGATATGCGGCGAAGTACGAAGATATATGCGTGACAATAACCCAATCCGTGTAAGCCGTTCTCTGCGTGATTTAGCCTATAAGGCAATGCAGGCAAAGGAACAGCTTACAAACAAAAATCAACGTGAGCCTACTATTAAGGAAATTTCTGATTTGATCGGGGTAAAACAATCCGACGTTGTCCTTGCGCTTGAAAGCATTACCGACCCTGTTTCGCTTTATGAACCTGTTTATTCCGATGCAGGAGACACGCTTTATGTTCTCGATCAGGTAGGCGACAAGAATGACGACTCTAACTGGCTTGATGAAATTTCTCTTAAAGAAGCAATAAATCTTCTTCAACCGCGTGAAAAGAACATACTTTATCTACGTTTTTTTCTCGGGAAAACACAGGTCGAGGTTGCAAACGAAATAGGCATTTCTCAGGCACAGGTTTCACGTCTTGAAAAAAATACACTATGCAAAATAAAGGGGCAGATATAATTTCAAAGCGGTAACGGATTTATTACTCCGATACCGCTTTTATTTTTATAACTCCATACGCATTTCGGTATTACCTCTTTCAACAAAGCCTTTTTTAAGATAAACCGGTTTACCCATCTCGGTTGCAGAAAGGTCTATACAAGTTATACCCTCAGCTTTAGCGTCTGAAATAAGCCTGTCCAAAATATGTGAAGCTATTCCCATACGACGATACTCAGAATCTGTATAAACGTTCATAAGATAACAGGTACTTCCGCTTAAAAAATGCACGCTTGCAGGCTTTTCAAGCCTTACCATGAATATTACTGCAACAGGATTGCCATTATCTTCGGCAAAATATGCCGTGAAGTCATTTCCGATATGCTTTTCAAAATATATAGGAAGCTGCGTATTAAGAGCATTTATCTGTTTTTCAGAAAGCTCGCCCTCAACATCGGTAAGGTACAGAAACCTAAATTTTACAAGAGTTTCTATATCGCTTTTATCCGCTGTTCTTACGGTAATGTTCATTAGAATATATCCTTCTTCTTTTTAATATATCGCATTATAAGAATTGTTATTGACAGAATTACACACGCAAACATAAACAACGGAACAAGCCATTTATTTTTTGTTTCATCATGTGTTGATTTGAGTTCTGTCCACAAGTCCTGCATTTTCTGATTTGCCTCATCAGAAAGATTTCGGAAAACCGTGGTGTTCTGTGCAAGATATTCCTCATCAAGATATGAAATGCCGTCGTTCTTAATTTCATCGTCAAGCATTTCATATGCTGCTGTGTTCGGAGTTGAATAACCGATATATGATGTGGTAGCATATGCAATGTCAGGCTCGCACATAAAGTTGATATACATTTCGGCGGCTTCCTTTTGTCTTGCACCCGAAGGTATGCACATTGCGTCAATAAAAAGATTGGTTCCGCTTTCCGGAATCACAAATCCCAGATCCTCATATTCGTCCATAAGCGTAATGGCATCACCTGCATAATAAGGCGCAATAAGAGCTTCTCCGGCACCCATTTTATCAAAAATTTCATCCATTACATATGCCTGAACAACTTTTTTCTGCTCTTTAAGGAGTTCCGCCGCATTTTCAAGTTCTTCCGGATCTTCACTGTTCAGAGAATATCCAAGGCGTATTTCGGCAATTGCAAAAGCGTCACGAGGATTATCAAACATTAATATTCTGTCGGCATAGTCTTCATTCCATAAAATATCCCAGTCGATATTTTCCTCTTCAATTAGAGTTGTATCATAAATTATACCGACTGTTCCCCACGTATAAGGAACGGAATACGCATTATCAGGATCATACGCCTGGTTTTTATAGGCTTCTCCGATATACTTGTAATTTGGAATATTTTTAAAATCAAGCGGTTGGATCATATCTTCTTTTATCATACGAGAAATCATATAATCAGACGGAATAATTATATCATAGCTTGCTCCGCCGCCTTTAAGCTTAGCATAAAGCTCCTCATTAGTGGCGTAGTTTGTATAATTGACCTTTATTCCTGTCAGCTTTGTAAACTCAGCATTAACGTTAAGAGTTCCTTCGTCGGAGCCGTCGGAAATATATTCGCCCCAGTTATAAACATTTATGCTTATTCCGCTGCCGCGGAATTTTGAATAATACTCTTCATCTGAAACAGTCAAAGTCCGAACTTCCGTTTCTTCACTTTCTTCATCTGCATCGTTTACTGAATCGGAGTAACATCCTGCAAGCAAGCTTGTGCAAATTACCGAAGAAAAAACAAAGGGTATCAATCTTTTGAAATAATTATTCAAAGCGATTCCTCCTTCGTTTTTAAGCTGTTGCTTTCACTTCTGCGCTCAACAAAGTTCTTCAGTACAAGAGCAATTACCACAACAAGAAAAATCAAGGTCGACAGCGCATTTATTTCGGGACTTACCTTACGTCTTGTCATGGAATATATTGTTACAGGAAGAGTCTGTGAATCGGAACCACAGGTAAAATAGCTTATTATAAAATCGTCAAGAGAAAATGTAAACGACATTAGAAAGCCTGAAACAACACCTGGCATTATTTCAGGAAGTACTACCTTAAAAAATGCCTGACGCGAATTGCAGCCCAGATCCTGTGCTGCTTCGTAAAGAAAAGGATCCATTTGTCTGAATTTAGGCATAACATTCAATATTACATATGGTACACTGAATGTTATATGAGCAATCAACAGAGTTACAAAACCGAATTCAAGGTTCATTCTTGCCGCAAAGAACACAAACAGAAGCATAAGAGATACACCTGTTACAATTTCAGGATTGATAATAGGAAAATTAGTAATATTCAATACTATTGCTTTAGGAAGCTTTTTCATATTGTTAATGCCAATTGCCGCAGCTGTTCCAAGAATCGTTGCGGTTACAGAAGCAATTACGGCAATAAGAATAGTGTTTGCAAGCGAGGACATTATTATTTCATTGCGGAAAAGCTTTGCATACCATTCAAACGTAAATCCGGACATAACAGTACGGCTTTTGGTAGTGTTGAAAGAAAACACGATAAGCACGAAAATAGGCACATACAAAAACATTAATACAAGTCCGAGATATACTTTGCTTATTTTTTTCATCATGCATCCTCCCCTACATTAAAACTGTTTCATCATCGCTGCCGAACTGATTCATAATCGTCATAATAAGCAGGATAATTACCATAAGAACAAGCGATATTGCCGCTCCGAGGTTGACGTTGTAAGCGTTTCCGAGGAACTGCATTTCAATAAGGTCACCAATAAGAAGATTTCCTCCGCCGCCAAGCATTCTTGAAATAATAAACGTACTGATAGCCGGCACAAAAACCATTGTTATTCCCGAAGTTACACCGGGCAGACTAAGCGGCAGTACCACTCTGAAAAGTGTATTCCATGTGTTGCAGCCCAAATCCGAAGCCGCTTCTATAACACTTTTATCAATCTTTACCATTACAGAATAAAGAGGCAAAATCATATAAGGCAAGTAATTGTAAACCATTCCAAGAACAACAGCGCCTTCGGTATTAAGCATTTTATATGGTCCAAGGCCTAAAAAACCTAATATACTATTAATAATTCCATTATTTCCGAGCATTGTCATCCATGCGTATGTTCTTAACAGGAAATTCATCCACATAGGAAGCATCACCAGCATAAGCATTGTACTTTGAGTATTTTTGCTCATACCTGTAAGAATATATGCAAGCGGATATGATATTACCAAACATATTACTGTAGCAATTGCAGCAAGCCATATTGAACGAACAAAAATCTGGGAATACTGTGCAACATCAGCAACATAGTTAAGTGTAAAGTTACCATCCTTGTCAGTAAAAGCAAAATATGCAACCATAAGAAGCGGCACAAGTATAAAAACGACCATCCATACCAGATACGGAGCTGAAATAAGCTTATTCTTCATCAGGCATTTCCTCCCCGAGCTGTTCGTTTTCTTTCAGCTTGTGCATAATATGAATATCATCAGGTCCGAATTTAAGTCCTACAGAAGCACCTTTTTCGGCAGCTTTTGTGGAATGTACTATCCATCTGTAATCATATGCGTCAATAAGCATTTCATAGTGAACACCTTTGAAAATTACCGACTCAACAACTCCGCAAAGCTGAGCTTCATCAGGTGCTACAATTGTTATATCTTCAGGACGAATTACAACATCCACGGGAGTATTATCACCGAAGCCGCCGTCAACGCATTCAAAAGTTCTGCCGCTTATTTCAACAAGCTTATCCTTGATCATAAGTCCGTTAAGAATATTGCTTTCGCCAATAAAATCAGCAACAAATGCGTTTTCAGGCTCGTTATAGATGTCTACAGGAGAGCCTATCTGTTGAATTACACCGCCGTTCATTACAACAACCGTATCACTCATCGTTAATGCTTCTTCCTGGTCGTGGGTAACATAAATAAAAGTTATTTCAAGCTGCTGCTGGATACGTTTAAGTTCTATCTGCATTTCCTTTCTCAGCTTTAGGTCAAGAGCACCGAGAGGCTCGTCAAGCAAAAGCACTTTAGGGTGATTTACAAGTGCACGGGCAATTGCCACACGCTGCTGCTGACCGCCCGAAAGCCTCTGAACGGTACGTTTTTCAAAACCTACGAGGTTAACAAGCTTCAGCATTTCGGCAACACGTTTATTTATTTCTTTTTCCGGTACTTTTTTTACACGCAGTCCGAATGCAATATTTTCATATACGTTAAGATGAGGGAAAAGTGCATATCTCTGAAAAACCGTATTAACATTACGTTTGTAAGGAGGAAGTCCGTTAATTTCTTTGCCGTCAAAGTATACAGTTCCGCTGTCGGGATTAATAAAGCCTCCTATTATACGGAGAGTTGTGGTTTTTCCGCAGCCTGACGGTCCCAGCAAAGTAACAAATTCCTTATCCTTTATATCAAGATTAATTTTGTCAAGAATCCTTTCACCGTCAAATTCAACCACAATATCCTTTAATGTAATAATACTGTTCAATTCCCCAGCTTCCTTTCACAATCCGAGTTATGCCATAGACATACAACTTATACTTTATATTATAATTCAGCAAAAGTCAACATATTTATATAAATTTTTTCATTATTTAGCATAAATTTTATTTTTATAGAAAATTCTAAACAGCTTATAATATAAAAAATAACCTGAGAAGGAATTTGACTCTTCTCAGGTAATTAATTTTATTGACTATTCTTCAAAAAATGCACTGAAAGCTTTGTATGTCATGTATACATCCGCTTTTGCTACGACCTCATATGGAGCATGCATTGCAAGAACAGGAACTCCAACGTCAATAACATCCATATTCATATTTGCGAGATATGCTGCAACAGTTCCGCCGCCGCCAAGGTCAACCTTGCCCAGTTCGCCTGTCTGCCAGATAATATTATTCTTTTCCATAAGTGCGCGTACTCTTCCGACAAATTCAGCGGAAGCGTCAGATGTACCCGATTTGCCTCTCGCGCCAGTAAACTTTGTTACTACAACACCGTAATTCAGGAAAGCAGCATTGCGTTTTTCAACAACATCCGGGAATGTAGGGTCAAATGCTGCATTAACATCTGCCGAAAGACACTCTGTATTGGAAATTAGGGTTCTTCCGCTTACACCGAAGCTTTCAGCAATATCATACAGGAAATTTTCAAGATATGCGGAACAAAGACCTGTATTTCCGTCACTTCCTGTTTCTTCTTTATCAGTGAGACACACAACAGCTGTTTTATTAACATTTTCGCATCCAAGAATTGCTTCAAGAGCTGTATAGGAGCAAACTCTGTCATCATGGCCGTATGAACCGATAAGACTTCTGTCAAAGCCGATATCCTTTGCCTTAAATGCAGGAACCATCTCAAATTCGGCAGAAAGGAAATCCGACTCGATCATACCGTATTTCTCATATAGAACAGACATGATGTTAAGCTTGACTTTCTCGCTGATATCATCATCACGGAATGGCCTTGAACCTACAATAACATTAAGTTCTTCACCCTTGATACCCTCATTGAGAGTACGCTTGACTTGCTCCTGAGCAAGGTGCGGAAGAAGGTCACTGATAAAGAATACCGGGTCATTCTCGTCCTCGCCTATGCAAAGAGTAACCTTTGTGCCGTCCTTTTTAACAGCAACGCCATGAAGTGCAAGCGGAATTGTGGCCCACTGGTATTTTTTTATACCGCCATAATAATGAGTCTTGAATAAAGCAACTTCATTGTCCTCATAAAGAGGATTTTGTTTAAGGTCAAGTCTTGGAGAATCAATATGCGCTGCCGCAAGATGTACACCATTTTCAACAGGCTCGCTGCCGATTACTGCAAGAATAACAGCCTTTCCCCTGTTATTATAATAAATCTTATCTCCTGCATTGAGAGTCATTCCGGACTTATACTCCTTGAATCCCTCTTCTTCCGCAAGAGCAATGGTTGTTATTACAGCCTCGCGCTCGGTTTTGGCACTGTTGAGAAAATCCTTGTAGCTTTCACAGAAATCATCGCACGCTGCAATTTCAGAATCTGACATAAGCATTCCGGCATGCTTACGTTTCATAAAAAGCTGCTCTTTAAGAAGTGCTGCTGCTGATTTTTCCTTTGACATTTTAATCAAATCCTTTCATTAATTATCATCTGTATATAAATTAGTATACCCCTCATAAGCAGTCATAACCTTATTTACATAATGCTCTGTCGTACTTGAAGGGATTTTATCGAGAGTTTTTCCATCTGAACTGTATTCAGCTTCTTTAAGCCAGCCGTTTACACTTCCCCTGCCTGAATGATAAGCCGCAAGAGCAGTTCTTTCATCACCGTACTCCTCATACAAAAGCATAATAAGATAACTGCCGTACTCTATGTTATACTCAGCTGTATACATATCGTCATAATCTATATTGCGTTCATCATTCATGCGAAATTTAACCCAGTCAAATGCGTCCTCCATAATCTGCATAAGACCTCTTGCACCTACATCTGACTCTGCATTTTCATTAAAATTACTTTCAGTTTTAATTACGGCATAAATCAAATATTTATCAATATTGGTTTCATATGAGGCTTTTTCAACATAACTTCCGTAATGTATAGGATAGATATACTTTTTAGAAAGCGATTCAATATTGAAAATAAACAATATTAATGCGCCTATCAAAATAATCAGCAGAAAACTACCGAGCTTCTTCAGCATTGTAATACTCCTTGACTTTCTCTGCAACCTCTTTTGCCTTTTCAATAAGTTTATCAATTGACTTGTTGTTTTTGATTATAAAATCCGAATGATTAATGAAAAAGCTTTCTGTATGCTGTGATGAGAAACGTTTTTTGATTTGTTCTGAAGTAATTCCGTCACGCTCGGCAATTCTTTCCGTACGGATTTTTTCAGGCGCAGTTACACTGATTATCAGGTCACAGAAATCATCTGCGCGGCTTTCAAAAAGCGTAGGAGCGTCAAGCAGAACATATTTTTTTCCCTCACAGTTATATTTATTTATCATATTCAGAATTTCTGAAGTTATGTACGGATAAGTTATAGCATTTAACTGACTAAGCTTTTCTGAATCATTAAAAACTATATCAGCAAGTTTTTGCCTGTTAAGAGAACCATCATTGTTAAAAATATCTTTTCCAAAACATTCAGAAACTTCTTCAAGGCAAAGAGTGCCTTTATCCATTATTTTGCGGGCAATTAAATCTGCATTTATAATAGCAAAGCCATTATCCTCAAAAACACGGCAAACAGTAGTCTTTCCAGCACCGCTTTGTCCCGTCAGACCGATTACAGCTATGTCGGCTGCCTCGCTCATATCCCTTACCATTCCTTTCCCCTTTTTATACTTAACACTTTTTAACACAAATATTACAGCGATATTATTTCAAATCCGGCAGCCCTGAGCAGACGGTTATACACTGCAAGTCCGACTCCATTTACCGAAGGACATCGTGCATAAACCTGTTTGGCACCTATATCATCAAATTCCCTCAGAACTGCAAAAAGTTTTGCAGCCTGTTCTTCCGGTGTATTTCCATAAGCAATAAAAGGTATCCTGCATTTTTTAGCGTCATCGTCAAACGGCATTGCATAAACTCCGTTTCCGCCATGACTATTTATATATTCAATATATTTATCGCTGCTTCCGCTGATAATCGTAACATTTGCTTTAGGAGAATAATGCTTATACTTCATTCCCGGAGAGCGCACCTGTTCACCGTCAAGCGCTGCTTCTGTTATATGCCTGTCACAAATCACCTCGGCAAACTCTGAAAGTTCATCTTCTGAAATAAACCCCGGTCTCAACAGACGTATCTTTCCATTTTCAAATGAAACGACCGTGCTTTCAACTCCCACCGGGCAGCTTCCGCCGTCAACAATTGCAGGTATCCGTCCTTTCATATCGTTCATAACGTGCATTGCAGTTGTAGGGCTTGGACTTCCCGAAAGATTTGCTGATGGAGCTGCAAGCGCTTTTTTGCTTTCCACTATAATTCTCCTTGCAGCAGGATGATAAGGTATTCTGATTCCTACCGTATCCAGTCCGGCACTTGTTACATCCGGAATTATACTGCGCTTCGGAAGCACCATTGTAAGCGGTCCGGGGCAGAATTTCTCTGCAAGCTTATATGCAATATCTGGAATATCATGTACATAATACTCAAGCTGTGAAATATCTGCCAAATGAACGATAAGCGGGTTATCCTGTGGTCTGCCCTTAGCTTCAAATATTTTTCTGACAGCCTCCTCGTTTTCAGCATCGGCAGCAAGTCCGTATACCGTTTCGGTCGGTATACCTACAACCTCGCCGTCTGCAATAAGCTTTGCAGCATAAGCTATATCAGACTCGGAAATTCCGAGCAGTTTTGTATCATATGCCATTTCAACGTCACCTTTTTACATATCTTCCTGTGCTGAAAGCTTTGCAGCTTGATCGGCAGTTGCAAGAGCGTCAACAATTTCATCTATATTACCATTTAAAATATATTCAAGACGATAAAGCGTAAGACCTATTCTATGGTCGGTAACTCTGCTCTCCGGAAAATTATAAGTTCTTATTCTCTCGGAACGGTTTCCTGTACCGACCTGAGACTTTCTTTCAGAAGCAATTTTATCGTTCTGTTCTTGCTGAAGCGCTTCATAAAGCCTTGAACGCAGGATTTTCATTGCCTTATCCTTATTCTTATGTTGGCTTCGCTCATCCTGACATTCAACAACAACACCTGTCGGAAGGTGTGTAATTCTTACAGCCGATTCAGTTTTGTTGATATGCTGACCTCCTGCACCAGACGCTCTGAAAACATCAATTTTAAGGTCTGTGGGAGCAATTTCAAGTTCAACCTCGTCAGCTTCCACAAGCACTGCAACAGTTACTGTTGACGTATGGATCCTGCCCTGTGATTCAGTTTCAGGAACACGCTGAACACGATGAACTCCGCTTTCGTATTTAAGACGTGAATATGCACCCTCGCCCTCTACGCTGAAACTGATCTCCTTGAATCCGCCAAGCTCAGTTTCATTGGCATTAAGAACTTCAATTTTCCAGCGGCGTGCTTCGGCATACATAGAGTACATACGGTAAAGAGAATTTGCAAAAAGCGAAGCTTCTTCACCGCCTGCTCCGCCTCTGATTTCGATAATAACATTCTTATCATCATTTGGGTCTTTAGGCAGAAGCAGAATTTTCAGCTCTTCGCTTAAAGCATCAAGCTGTTCACGGCTTTCAGCAAATTCAATCTGTGCCAGTTCCTTCATTTCCTTGTCAATGCCGCCCTCATCAAGGAGCTCCTTTGCATCCTCCATAGTACTTTTGCATTTACAATATTCACGGTATTTTTCAACGACAGGAGTTAGATTTTTATATTCCTTCATAAGAGATGTATATAGCTTATTGTCACTTATTACCTCCATATCTGTCAGCTTTTCGCTTATTTCATTATATTTCTGTTCTGTTAATTTTAATTTTTCAAACATTGCAAAACACAGCTCCTTTATAATCATAATTTATTAAAAAGGGGCAGATAAGCTAAGGTTCTTTTTCTTCGTGACGTTCTACTGACTTTATGTTCTTTTCAATTTTGCTTCTCGGAACCATAAATTCATGACCGCAGCCCTCACATCGAAGCTTGAAATCCATACCTGAACGAAGTACAGCCATACGACAGCTTCCGCAGGGATGCTTTTTTTTCATTACAAGTATGTCCATTGGACGAATATCCATAACGCAGCTCCTTAAGTAAAATTAAAATCAAATTTTATTATACCACACAAACCATGTTTTGTAAAGACTTAGCAAAAGTTAAAAATTATCAAATATCAATCATTTAATCAAAAAATTTTGCATCTCCGAACCATACTGCGGAAGAAAAAGGATAATATACAAAATCAGAAGCATCTCTACTATAAACAAAATACTCACTTTCATAGCAAAGCGGTATAAAAATATAATCATTTATTATATCAGACTCCGCATTTTTTATTTTTTCAACACCTTCTGTTAAACTTACCGCTGTTTTAATTCTGTTTATATCTGATATTAGTTTTGAATTTGAATAATTCTTAAATAAGTCGCTTTTACAAAAATAATTTAAATAATCAAATACTGAATTTTCATCAGCTTCAAGTTCTATCAAAGCAATATCGTAATTCATATTTTCAATTTTACTGTCATATTCTGTTTGAGAGACTATTTCAACTCCACAGTAAAACAGAAGTTTCTCCTGCCACTGACCGGTAATATTATACATCAGTTCTTTGTCAGAGAAGCTGTCAGGTACGGTTATTTTAATATTATCAACCGAAGCAATTCCATTAGATTTCAGCACTCCGTCCCAAATATTAAAAGCTTGGATATCATACATCGATAATGAACGATCGGGATACAAATCCCTGTAGCTTCGTCCCTGAACTGTTACACCTCCTGGAATTATTCCGAACGCAGTAATAAGTCCTTCCTGAAGCGATGCAGTATAGGCTTCCCTGTTAATTGATTTGGCAAGGGCTTCTCTTAATTCGCGTTTTTTAAAATATTCCGAATTCAGGTTAAAAACCAACCCGACAGTCTTAGTATGATATTCATCATAATTATTCCCGTCAAATGTTTTTTTATCATATTTTTCCGAAACATAACACTGAACATCGCCTTCGGCAAAAACTGCACTGTCATTACTGTTATCACCTGTGATGAAAAAGTTTAGACCGTAAGGATATACATAACTGTTATTTGAGTATAATTTATTTCTTCTCATTATAATGTAATTATTATCCCAATACGGATCATAGTTCCATTCTTTAAGATAAAACGCTCCGTTTGATGCGGAAGCGTCTGCTGCCATACCGTATCTTCCTTTTGTAAATTCAAAAAAAGCGCGGTTACATGGCATTGCAGCAGTTTGAGTAAGCAAATTCAGAAAATCATAATAAGGATATTCAAGAATGAATTGAACTGTATATTTATCAATAGCTTTTACGCCAAGTTCATTTTGAGATTTTGTGCCGTTAAGTACCGCTCCGGCATTTTTTATGCACATATAATCTCCGCTGTAAGGTGACTCCGTTGCAGCATCAAATATGCGCTCAAAAGCAAACACAAAATCATCTGCCGTAACCTCAGCTGAAAAATCTGCAAAGCTGTCCCAGCTTTGATTTTGTTTAAGGTAAAATGTATAGGTCAGTTCATCGTCTGACATTTCAAAGCTCTCTGCTGCAGCAGGTATAATAGCTCCGTTTGAGTCCTTTTTCATAAGACCTTCCATCATGTTTGTTATTATCATGATAGACTCGGGATCAGTTGCCATCTGAGGGTCAAGATTCTGAGGATTATTTTCAATATTCATCTTAAAGATATATCCAGAACCATCATCCTCTTTGCATGACGGCATAATCGTAGTTATAAAAAGCATAAAAAAAATAAATGCTATATTTCGAATATGATTTTTTTTCAAGATAAAACTCCTTTTAAATTTATCATATTCTAATATAGCATTTTTTTAATTCATTTTCAAGTATTAAAGCTCAGCTTCAACAACTTTTTTTTCAGAAAGACTTTTTTTAACGTTGATTATCCGTTGATTGGAACTTCCCTTAAATCTCAGCAGGATATTACGTTTATCAAGCTCAAACGGACCGTCAACAAGATAATCCGTTACTGAAAGCAATTCTTTATAATAATTTTCAGCCGAAGCGTGTTCTAAAAGGTATTCATACAAATACCCTGTATATGTTACTACATTCATTCCAAGCTTTTTGATTTCTGCACCCAATTCATAAAGCTGCTTTGCCTGACAAAACGGTTCTCCCCCACTGAAAGTTACTCCGTCAAGAAGCGGATTAGTCTTTGCTTTTTCAAGCAGACTTTCAAGCGTAACAAGCTCTCCTCCGCTGAAATCATGAGTTTGCGGATTGTGACATCCCTCACAGTGATGAGGACAGCCCTGCGTAAATATCGTAAGACGTATTCCCGGGCCGTCAACAATTGAATCATTGACGGTTCCGGCAATTCTTATAGTATCAGACAGCATAGTCAATCACCTTAAACGCTGTGCTTTACACGGTCGCGTACTTCCGCCAGCTTTGCATCGTTAAATCTGTCAAGAGTACCAACAAGATATCCGGTAATTCTTCTGATACGCTCAAAGCCAAGTCCGTCATCGCCCTCATGACGTCCGCATTTAGGACAGGTATCTCCGATAATTCCTGTATAACCGCAAACAGGGTCTCTGTCAACAGGATGATTGATAGAACCGTAACCGATACCAGATTCTTTCATGCAGCGTACAATTTTCTCAAATGCTGAAAGATTATTCATCGGATCGCCATCAAGCTCAACATAACTGATATGACCTGCATTCGTAAGCTCATGGTAAGGTGCTTCGATCTTGATCTTGTCAAAAGCATTTATAGGATAATATACAGGCACATGGAAAGAATTGGTATAATAATCCCTATCAGTTACTCCCTCGATCTCTCCGAAAAGCTTTTTATCCATGCGGACAAATCTTCCTGACAATCCCTCTGCAGGAGTTGCAAGAAGAGTATAATTCATACCGGAACGTTTTGTTTCCTCGTCCATTCTTGCGCGCATACGGGATACAATTTCATATCCAAGCTTTCTTGCTTCTTCATCCTCTCCATGATGCTTGCCGATAAGTGCTTTAAGGCACTCAGCAAGTCCGATAAAGCCCATGGACAAAGTACCATGCTTTAAAACCTCTCCTACCTGATCGTTGGGACCAAGCTTGTCCGAATCGATCCAGATACCCTGACCCATAAGGAAAGGATAGTTTCTGACACATTTCTGAGCCTGAATTTTGTATCTTGCCATGAGCTGCTCGCATACCAGATCCATGATCTCCTCAAGGCTGTCAAAAAACGCTCCAACATCATGATTAGCATTTATCGCCAATCTCGGAAGATTAACAGATGTAAAGCTCAGATTTCCTCTGCCTGTTACGATTTCACGGGTTGGGTCGTATGAGTTACCGATAACTCTTGTTCTGCATCCCATGTATGCAACCTCGGTGTTATAATCTCCGGGTTTATAATATTTAAGATTGTAAGGTGCGTCTATGAAAGAGAAGTTCGGGAAAAGTCTCTTTGCGGAAACACGGCATGCA
>JBJESH010000160.1:0-3482 GCA_051882695.1 Oscillospiraceae bacterium
GTAAGGAATATTAACAATATCATCAACAGGTGAAGCAATTTTAATATCGGGTTTATTTGTCGGTATATACTCTTTCTTTTCTGGCATCGGAACAACAGGTATATGCTGCTGAGGAGCAACAAACTGTACAGAAGCTTCTTCCCTGAAAGCAGGATGAATTTCCTGTATGCTTACAGCCGGCTGCATTTTCATCTGAGTATACTCAGGCGGCTGCTCAGGAAGAGGTTTTGTATAATCGATAGCAGGTTTTTTAATATTTATTTCAATAGGCTTGGAATCAAGCAGAATAGCATTTTTTACTGCAAAGAAAATGCTATCGGCAATGATTCTTTCGTCAGTAAAACGCACTTCAATTTTAGCGGGATGAACATTTACGTCAATTATAGACGGAGGAATCGTCAGCCTTAAAACACATGAAGGAAATTTTCCCTCCATTATACTATTTTGATAAGCGTGTTCAAGGGAACGTGTACAGGTCAGAGACTTTACATAACGTCCGTTAATGAAAAAGTGCTGCATAGTACGGTTAGGTCTCCCAAAAAGAGGCTTGACTGTAAATCCGTCAATTTTTATACCATTAAGCTCATAATCAACAGGAATCATTGACGCTGCAAACTGTTTTCCCATTACAGCATAAACTGAAGAATATAATTCTCCGTCACCGGGAGTTATAAACTCCTGCTTGTTATCACGGATAAATCGGAATGCTATTTCGGGATGTGAAATAGCTATTTTATCAACAATTGAAGCAATGGCATTTCCCTCAGCAACATCTTTTTTTAAAAATTTTAATCTTGCGGGAACATTATAAAAAATATCACGAATTATTATTGTTGTTCCATTCGGACAGCCAGTACGTTCATACTCTTTTTCGCAGCTGCCTTCTATTGAATAATGTGTACCGTACTCATCTCCTGCGGTTTTGGTGAGTACATCAACTTTTGCAACAGCACATATTGAAGCAAGAGCTTCGCCTCTAAAACCCAGCGTCATAATTTCGTCCAAATCGGATTTATCATGAATTTTACTTGTGGCGTGACGAAGAAATGCAACAGGTACATCCTCATACTCGATACCGCAGCCATTGTCGGTGACACGCAGGTAGCTTATTCCGCCATGCTTTATTTCAACAGTAATACTTCCTGCACCGCTGTCTATGGAATTTTCAATAAGCTCTTTGACAATTGAGCTTGGGCGCTCAATTACCTCGCCTGCTGCTATTAGCTCAGAGGTTTCCTTGCTGAGAACCTGTACTTTTGCCAATTTATTCAACTCTCCCAATCAATTATTCCAACATTCCGCAAAGCTCTCTAAGAAAGTATTTTGCATCCTCATCGGTAAGCTCGTCAACATTTGTTTTTCTAAGTTTTTCAATTATCCTATCATTACCGATACTGCCAAAAGAAATCTGCTCGTCGTTTTTCTTTACGGTTTCAATCTTTTCATGCTCCATATCGGAAAGTATCTGCTTTGCACGATTAAGCACCTTATTAGGAAGTCCGGCAAGCTTCGCAACATCTATGCCATAACTGTCATCGACGCCGCCACGAACAATTTTACGAAGGAATTTTATATCCTCGCCGCGTTTTTTAACCGCAACGCTGTAATTTTTAACGCCGTCAAGCTCGTCTTCAAGCTTTATAAGTTCATGATAATGAGTAGCAAAAAGTGTTTTACAACCGAGAACACGAGAATTTGCAATATATTCGGCAACCGCAGTCGCAATGCTTATTCCGTCGTATGTGGACGTACCTCGTCCTACCTCATCGAGAATTACAAGGCTTTGCTTTGTAGCATTTTTAAGTATGTCAGCAACCTCGCTCATTTCCACCATAAAAGTTGACTGACCCGCAGTAAGGTCATCTGATGCGCCTACTCTGGTAAAAATCTTATCAACAATTGTTATTTTTGCATATTTTGCCGGAACGAAGCAGCCTATCTGCGCCATAAGTGTAATAAGTGCAGTCTGACGCATATACGTAGACTTACCCGACATATTTGGACCTGTGATAATCGCCATACGATTGCTGTTAAGGTCGAGGTATGTATCGTTAGGTACATACATTTCGTCCGTCAGCATAAGTTCAACAACAGGATGCCTGCCGTCCTTGATATCAATTATACCGTCAATTGCTATATCAGGTTTTGTATACTCATTTTTAAGAGATGTATATGCAAAGGAGCAAAGCACATCAAGCTGTGCGATCGCAGAAGCTGTTTCCTGAACCTTTACAAGCTGAGTTGCAACAAAATCGCGCACCTCGCAGAAAATGTCATACTCTAGCGAAAGTACCTTTTCGTTTGCACCGAGAATTTCATTTTCAGCTTTTTTCAGCTCATCAGTAATAAATCTCTCACAGTTTGCAAGAGTCTGCTTTCGTATATAATGATCTGGAACAAGGTCGTAATACGACTTTGTTACTTCAATATAATAGCCAAAAACACGATTATAGCCAAGTTTCAGATTTTTTATTCCGGTTGCTTCCTTTTCACGCTGTTCAATTTCTTCAATAATTCCCTTTCCGCCTTTGATTATTCCCCTCAAACGGTCAAGCTCATCATTGAAGCCGTCCTTAATTACACTGCCTTCTTTAGCAGTGATCGGAGGTTCGTCCACAATTGCATTTTCAATAAGTCCCGAAATTTCGCTTAACGTATGAATATTTTTATTAAGCTCAATCATAAGCTTACAGCTGAAATTATCCATAAGCATTTTAATGGATGGTATCTGCAATGCAGTAAGAGAAAGAGATTTCAAGTCACGAGGAGTAGCAGTCTTATACATTACCCTTGTCATAAGTCGTTCGAGATCGTATACTCCAGAAAGTGCATCAGAAAGTTCTTCCCGTATAACAGATTTCTTGCACAACTGTTCAACCGCATCAAGACGATTTATAATAATTGCAGGCTTTATAAGCGGCTGCTCAATATATGCTTTAAGAAGCCGTTTGCCCATTGAAGTTTCCGTGTGGTCAAGCACCCAAAGCAAGCTTCCCTTTTTCTCTTTATTGCGCATTGTTTCTGTAAGTTCAAGGTTACGGCGTGCAGTAAGGTCAAGCTCCATAAAGTAGCTATCATTATAGCGCTTGATTTCCGTAAATCTGCCCACAAGCGCTTTCTGAGTATCACTTATATAATCAAAAAGCCCGCATACACAGGAAGCCTCGGCAGTTTCCTCGTTAAGTCCGATTTCACAAAGTTCCGAAACATTGAACTGTTTTAAAATAACACCTCTTTTAGCGCTTACATCAAAGCATTCGCTGTTAAGAAGCTGCACAGAACTGTTCATTTTATTACGGATAAAATCAGTGACCTGCTTATAATCCAAAAACTTTTCGTTGAACAATATTTCAACAGGTTCAAAACGAGAAAGCTCATTTATTATTTCATTTTGTATGTCTTTTCCAGTTTTTCTGAATAGATGCATGACCAACCTGGCCGACCTGATCACCGACGCCATGCTGTGGCAGGCCAACTCCCTG
>JBJESH010000161.1:0-14381 GCA_051882695.1 Oscillospiraceae bacterium
GCGAAAAAACTCGGAAACGAACGCTTGCGTTCGTTTTGCTCAGCCTGCAAATTCTGATTTGCAGCACAAAAAAGGGTACGGAAAAATCCGTACCCTTAATTTTATTTCAACAATGTTCTCACACCTGAGAGTTGTTATCAAGGAAGTCCATAACATCATCAACAGTTGTGAATGCAAGAGCAGTGCATGTATCTGCGCAGCCGTAGTAAATACAAATTCTGCCTGTGTCAGCGTCAACAAGGTTAGCGCAGGGGAATGTTACTGCGTCTGTATCACCAACAAGCTCATAGTATTCCTGAGGACTGAGGAGGTAGGAAGCACCTCTCTTGAGAACCTTCCAAGGCTCGTCCTTGTCAAGAAGTGCAGCGGAGAAGCTGTAAACATAACCGTTGCAGGAAGTAAGTACACCGTGGTAGAAAATGAGCCAGCCGCGGTCTGTCTCGATAGGAATAGGACCTGCACCCATCTTTGTGGATTCCCAACCCTTAGAAGGACCCATAACGTGTCTGTGCTGACCCCAGAATGTAAGGTCAGGAGACTGGCTGATGAACATATCACCGAAAGGTGTGTGACCGCTGTCGGAAGGACGGCTCATCATCATGTACTTGTCATTGATCTTTCTTGGGAACATAACGCCGTTTCTGTTGAAAGGCAGATAAGCGTTTTCAAGCTGTGTAAATGTCTCAAAATCGTATGTATAAGCGATACCGATAGTCGGCTTCCAGCCGTAAGCGTTGCACCATGTAACAACGTATTTGTCCTCAAGCTTGCATACTCTGGGGTCGTAGCCGTACTGCCACTGTGCAACCTCAGGAGCAAGACCTTCAGTATTGAAGTGAATTCTCTCTTCATTGATATCCCAGTTGATACCGTCCTTGGAGAAACCAACGTGCAGCTCCATGTTTCTTTCTCTGTCATCAACACGGAAAACGCCTGCAAACTTGTAGTCACCCTTTTCAAAAGGAACTACCGAGCTGTTGAAGATAGAGTTTGAAGGCTCTCTGTAGCCGTTAGCCTTCTTAACCATAATGTGGTCGCGCTTGATGATGGGGTTTGCGCTGTAACGCCAAACCACGTCTCTGCATCCCTCGGGCTTGTCCTGCCAGGGAATATTGGGAAGTGATGTACCGTTGATAACTTTAACTTTCATTAACAATACCAACCTTTCTGAATAATAAAAATTCTCTGAGCCTTCGGGACTCACATTACTTCAATTATACCTTATAATCGACCAAAAATCAATAGTAATTTACATACTTAAAGGTATTCGTCACAGAAAATTAAGAAAGTTTTTTTGAGAATAATTCAGTCATTTTTGCTATGCTGATAAAACAAAAGCAAAGCCGCTTCCGATGTGACGGAAACGGCTTCTGCAAATAAGATTACATACCTGTAAGACCCGAACGGGCAATACCCTCTGTGAAGTTTTTCTGCAAGCAGATATACAGCACAAGTATCGGCAGAATAGAAATCAGACAAGCTGATTCCATCCATACGATGATCTCACGGGTGTTGACCTGAGCGTTTGCGTCGCCGAAAACAAGCACCTTGATGTTTGCACTGAGGTTTTTCAGCGTAAGCGCAATAGTCTCATTTTGGGTGAAGAACGATGTACTTACATAGTAGTCGTTCCAGTACCAAACGATCGAGAACAGGAATACTGTCAGGAATGTTGAACCTGCATTCGGTACCATTACCTTAACGAAGGTAGTGAGAGGCGAGCAGCCGTCAAGTGCGGCAGCGTCCTCAAGCTCCTTAGGCAGTCCGCGGAAGGACTGTCTGAACAGGAATATAAACAGACCTGCACGGAGACCATTCGCAGTCAGCGCGGGAAGATACATAGTTACCGCAGTATTGATAAGGTTGATATAATCGCCTGTAATTGCGTTATAGATCCACAAAGGATTGAAATAACGGAAGAACATATACTGAGGAATAAGAATGATCTGTGGGGGAACAAGGATCATCATAATAACAACAAAGAACAGTATCTTCTTGCCCTTGAACTGGTAACGCGCAAAACCGTAACCCGTGATAGCACAGGTAGCAACCTGTACAAGTGAACAGCCTATGTTAAGCACAAGCGTGTTTCCAAGCGTTTTCCAGAAGTTCATAGCCTTGATAACATCCTTGAGGTTGGACAAGGTCAGATGCTTAGGTATCCACATGATAGTCGGGTCATTCATGTCCGAGCTGGGACGAAACGCCGAAGAAATCATAAAGATAAGCGGATAAAGAATGATAAAGCACAGACCGAATACGATAATGCCTCTGAATATAGGCCATACAGCCTCAACAAGCTGCTTGCGCTTTAAGTATCTCTGCTCCTCGGGAGTAAGGCATTCAAGTCTTTTCTTGAAGCGCTCCCTTTTTTCCTTACGGGTCAGCTTTACATCGCTGAGAGTAGGTTCCTTTTCTTTCTTCTTAAAGATGCCGGAGAAACCTTTATTTTCTGCCATAATATTAGCCATTGTATTACTCCGCCTCCTTAATCATCGTACCAGACGAGCTTGTTCATAATTGCGAATATAATTCCCAGCGCCACAAGGATGATTCCAAAATAGCTCCACGCCATTGCAGCGGAATAACCGTATTTCCACTCGCTCTGTACGCTTAGCAATCGCTCCATGACCTTGTTAGTCGGGTCCGTAAACGCGTCGATAACGGTATAAACGATGTTTACAAGGATCATCGGGGAAATGTAAGGGAGAGTGATCTTCCAGAAGAATTCCCATGAAGTAGCACCCTCGATAGCGGCAGCCTCCTTAGCGGAAGAAGGAATGCCCTGAAGAGCAGAAAGGAAGATAATGATCTGAATACCGCACTTCCAAACCAGGTTCAGAATATCCGATGTGATCTCCGTCAGCATTTCGGTAAACGTTGTTCCGAAGCCGTAAATACCTATAAATTCGAGAAGCTGGTCAACCATGTCCGCCTCGAACATTGTGGAGAACTGAGCAGCATCGCTGTTTCCTCCGGTATCGAGGTCGCCTGTGATGATCGCATAAACAGGACCGGTAGCAATGATTACCGGAAGGAAGAATACTGCTCTTGCAAATGTTCTTCCGCGGAACTTCTGGTTAATGATGATCGCAACAAACAGCGAGAATATAACGATAACCGGAAGATTCAGAGCCATGTCCTTGAGAACCTCAACAAGATACTGTCTGAAGTTCGGGTCGGTCATAAAAGCGTTTTTGTAGTTAAGAAAAATGTTAGTCTTGCCTGTAAGGTTGTCAACCAGAGGCTTGATGTCAAGATAACCGGTTTCCGGGGTTACCACATGGAATGAGTAATAGAACGACTTGATGAGGGGAACAATGAAGAACATCAGCGCACCCACAAACCAGAGAGCGATAAAGCCGTAGCCGTAAAGACCCTTTTTCTTTTCGTATGACAAATTAAGTCTTTTCATCAGCCGATTACCTCCTCTCCGATATAGTCGTAAATGCTGATAGTTTTTCCGTTCTTGGTAACAGTTCTGTCCTTGAGATTAACAAGAGTCGTTGTACCGTTTGCATAAACAGTCTCGATCTCAGTATCCGACAGAACATTGTAATCTGTTATCTCAACGCCTGCCAGGTCGGAAAGGACCTCGTCTGCAAACTTATAACAGCCTGCTGCATCTTCCAGCCAGTATTCGTAATTTGCATAGTAGAGAACGTCATATCTGGTATCCTTGAGCTCATCTGCTGTTTCCGCAACGAAATCAAATCTGAGATTTGAGCCGCATGCGATAGCTCTGAGAACAAGGTCAGCAACCTGAGCGTCGCCGTTTACCGCAGTAGTGGAAACCGGCTTGAGACCGCTCATAACAAGCTGATAGAACGGGATATCCATATCAAACACATCAAACTTGCTGGAGCTGAGGGGAACATCTGAAATGTGGTCCACATACTTGAGAACATAAGCGTTTGCACCGTCTGCAAGAATAGAACCTACCGAGCCCTGAAGCTCTTCCATATAACCCTGAAGATTATACTTGAACATTTCTCTTGAAACGGACTTCTTGCCGTAGTCGCCGTAAATAACTGTAGTAGCGCTTCCAAGCGAGATCGTATCAAGACCGTAATCACTGTAGCTCTTGCCGAGGTTTGCAAACATCGTTGCATATTTTCTCGGACTGAGCAAAGACATAGCGTCATAGAATTTGTTTTCAACGCCGTGAGCAAGGTCATATTCGATCTGTCTCGAATAAGCGTTTGAAACTCTGATAGCAGTATCGGTCATAGTAAAATAACCGCTTCCCGACTTGAAAGTAAGATTATCTACCGCAGGATAAACGGTGATCCCGTTAGCCGCAGCGTAATCCATCAGCTCATTGAAATCGCTCTTTCCGCCGAGTATCGACGCAGGCTTAGCCTTGTCTGCGATCTTTTCCTTTATATCGGCAGTAGTCCACTGGTTGTAGTTTACGACCATGTTGTCAACGCCAAGAGCCTTGAGCTGTTCAAGAATGGTTTTCGCCTCGCTGAAGGAGGTCGTCTCATGCTGCATTGTTACAGGGAAACCGAGAATAGTTTCCTGCTTCATCGTAGCACCGTAAAGGTCAAGATAAAGCGCACTATTGTCAACAGTCTCAGACTTTGTAACACCCTGCGAAGCTGTAAGATAATTTCTGTAAGCACCTGCAATGTCCGTATAATCCACTTCGGACTGGTCAGCCTTTGAAACGGGATAATATCTTATCTCTATCTCAGGAACAAGAATGCCTCTCTTTTCAAATACCTTGAGGGGGTTAGCTTCGCCGCCCATCAGATATTCGTCATCGGTCCTTATCTCGAAATCGAAATAGCAAGCGTTGTAGCTGGTCTTTTTCTGACCTGCAACATAAGCGTTGATCGTAGCACAGGTATCGCCCTTGTCAGCAACTACCATCATGCCGCTGTTGCCCTTTACAATACCGAACATCGGCAGATAAACCTGCTGTGTTACCGCAGGCTTTGTAGTCTCAACAGCAGTGATATCTCTGCCGTAGACCTTGCCCTTGTAAACCTTGTAGCCCGCCTTGTTGTTGTTGAAATTGATAATAGCGCCGCTTCCGTCCGGAATAACGAAATAGCCTTCCTCATTCATGTCAGCAGCACCGAATGTACTCAGAAATGCAAGAGAAGTAACGATCTTGCTTGAAGTTTTCTCTGTGATCTCCGAGGTGTCCACATGAAGGTCGAGATAATCGTCATGAAGCGTGTATGTAACGGGAATTGTGATCTCATCCGAAGTAAAATCGTATGTGACCTCAAGACCTGTTGCGGTAGCCTTCATTTTTGCTGTACTCTTAGCCTTGCTGTGATGCGTTGTAGTACGTCTTGCAGCAGGTTCGCCGAAAACGAGCGTCATTCCCGATTTAAGCTCCTGCTTCTGAGCGGCCTTGCCTGCCGACGCATCGGCATTTATAGGATTTGACCACCATATCTCACCGGTATTTTTGTCCACCAGCGCAAAAGTAATATCCTTGTCATTGTAATATAAAGCCAGCTTGTCGTTTTCGACTGCAAGCTTCATTTCAGCCATTGCCTGCTCGTCTGTAAGGAGAGGTTCGTCGTCATCCATAGCATAGTCGTCCTCGGAGATAGCCTCGCTGTCGTCGGAGGAAGTCTCCGTCTCGGAAGCAGTATCTTCGTTATCAGAGCTTGCCGGGATAGCGCACAGCGGAACCATCATAGCCAGACAGCAAAGACAAGCAATAAGCCTTTTTATCTTTTTCTGCATTCGTTATTTCACCACTTTTCGTTTTTAGTATTTAAACTCTGAATCTGTAAGAAAGCTCTGTGTAGATGGAAAGAATGAATATCAGTACCTGCTGGAACAGAGTAAGAAGAAGAACAAGCAGGAAGAGGATAGCGACCATCGCCACAACTGTAAGAAGCATCAGTGCAATTGTCTTTCCGAAGCTGAACTGGTGTACAGCCTTGATTCCCGATATCAGAAGAACGAAGCTCCAGCAGGTTCCGATGATCTCAACGGACTGAATGAAGATGTACTCGTCCTTGATAAGGAAGTGGGACATTACCGTACCGATAAGGTAACCCGAAATGTACGGAATAAGCGCATAAGCTGAGTTTATGAAGATATTCTTCATAGTACCCTCGCCGTCAAACAGCGTACACATTGCCCAGTTTGCCACGACCCATGTTCCGAAGAGAATGAAGCTTCGGAAGATGTAAGGCACGATGTTGAAAATTTTGTCGTAATCAGAGTAATACTGAAAACCGTAAAGTCTGCTGTATGCGATCTGCTGAACGAAGAGCAGGCATACAACCGCGAATGCGATACCCATTGAACCGCTTTTTTTCCAGCGCAGGTCCTCGAAACCTTCGAAGGGATGCATTACAACGTGCTTAACGAATTGTCCCTTTGTCAGATCCAGCATATCACACACCGCCCTTTCTGTTTTTATCCCACGGATAAACGATCTTTCCGCGCTTGCGCAGCTGCTTGTAAACTATAATAAGAATTACAAGAGCCACGATCACAACTATAAGCGTCATGTAATTTGCCTTCAGCCACTGGTCACGGTAACCCTCAAAGGCTCTGTTGTAACGTCCGCGGCTGATAGATATCTTGAAGTATTTCATAGCTTCTTCGTACTCATACTTATTGTAGAGCGCGTTGCCTATGCCGATATAAGCGCGGCGATAGTTACCGTCATACTTCAGAACGTTCTGCCACGGCTCAAGAGATTCCTCGTAAAGACCGTCATTGTAAAGGTTGGCAGCGTTTGTAACGATCTCACCGAAAACTGTTCTTGTAAATATCGTAATATTATTTTTACTCGAATCAAGAACATACAGGTGATTGTCGTAACTTTCTATGGCAGCAGCCGACTGGAAAAGACCCAGCTGGTCGCCCTTGCCGCCCATTATGAACAGCAGCCAGCATTCCTTGTCGTACTGGAAAATACGTCCGTGCTGGAAGTCAAGGATGTTCAGCTCACCGTTAGGACCAAGGTCGATATCGGTCAGGCTGGACTTCTTTGAATAGATAGAGTAGTACGTCGGCGGAATATCACCGAAGGTCATGTCCGCAACGCCGAGAGAGTCAAGAATGTTGTCGCCTCTCGGATTAAGCTTTTTGACCAGGTCGGTCTCGACCTCCTGAGAGTCGGTAACGGTAAAGATAAATCCGTCATCGTCAATATCAAAGTTGGAAAATCCGATAGGAGTCTGCTTTGCTGAGCGCTCTCTCTGAGCCTCTGTTGAGATCAGGTTCCAGAAAGCGTTTGCAAGAACCTCGGCAGTCTGCTCAACACGGTTCGCACCGTAGAAGCCCAGGAACTCGCCCTCAGCGTTGAACATTACCGCACCCTTTGTCTGGGACTTAACAACAACATAAACGTTGCCCGCCTTGTCCACAAGCACCTTGTTAGGGTTATAGGTAAGGCTCTGGTCATAAAGCTCGCTTTCAGGCTTTTCAAAAAGCCTGTCAACATTGCCGTTTTTATCGCACTTTATAACTCTGTCGTTTTCGGTATCACATATATAGATGTAACCGGTGTACTGATCCACAAAAACGCCGGTAGGCTTTTTCAGTGTAAGAGTCTCGCCGTTATAGCTGAACTCCTTCATCTCGCCCTTGAAGTTAAAATCCAGGTCAGTAATAACAATTCTGTTGTTACCCTTATCCGCTATGTACATAAGCTGGTCGTGGGAAATATACATATCCGCAGGCTCAAGGAAATTTCCGCAGCCGATAATTTCGCCGTCGACATACTTTTCGGCAGTATAACCTGCCTGTGAAGCGACAGGGTCGCCCCATCTGTCATAGCTGTAAGGGTCATATGCTTCCAGCGCGGAAACGTTCACGGCAAGAGCCGAAACCGTCAGAGCCGCAGCCGAAACCAGTGAAAGAAGCTTTTTCAAGCTTGACATATTATCCCTCCATAAATCAAATTATAAATCAGTTCCGAAAGAAACCGTAATGTTCCGTAAACCGCAGACTAAAGTTTTAAAAGCTTTAGTCTTTCATTCCTGCATGAGCCATAGTTTCCATAACGTTGCTCTGTGCAGCAATGAATATAGCCAGCGGCGGGATCATCAGAACGACTGCGGAAGCCGCAATAGCGCCCTGTCTTGCAATACCTGCGGCAGCGATCTGCTGAACGACAGTAGGTATTGTTTTCAGCGCCTCATCATAAACCAGCGAGCCGCCGTTTGAGTTCCAAGCCGCCTGGAACTGGAAGATGATAATAGTCATAAGAGCAGGCTTAGAGTTAGGCATTACAATGCCCCAGCAGATACGCATAAGACCTGCACCGTCAACCTTAGCAGCCTCGATCATAGCGTCCGGTATCTGACCAACGCTCTGTATCATAAGGTAAAGACCCATCGAGGAAGCGATAAGGGGGAAGATCAGCGCGGAATATGTGTTGATCATGCCAAGCTTAGCCATTACCATGTACTGCATGATGTAAGTAACCTGGCTGTTGAACAGCAGGGCGATAACAACGATCTTGTTGATAGCCTTGCAGCCGGGGAACCTGCATTTTGCAAGGATAAAGCCTGCCATACACGCAAAAATAACATGGAAAAGAGTTGCCGCAACAGTAACGAAAATACTGTTGAAAACGTTTCTTGAGAAAGGAACCCATGAGTTGTTTGCAACAACGAAAAGGTCCTTGAAGTTGTCAAAAGTGGGGTCCATCGCATAAAGACGAGGCGGCATGATGAAGATCTCATTTACCGGCTTCAGCGATGTAACGATTGCAATATAAATAGGGAGCAGCATAAATGAACCCAGCAAAGCAAGGAAAATGAAAATTCCGATATCGTTTTTCCAGCTCTTGCCTACCTGCTTGTTGGAGCCCTTTGAGCGCTCCATTTTGCGGTGCTCCTTTTCACGCCTTTTTCTCAGTGCCTCAAGAGCAGCGGCGTTTTCCGCCTCGATTTGCGCCTGGATCTGAGAAGGCTTCAGTTCTTTTTTAGCCATTATGTAATCCTCACCTCGTTTCTCAGTTCATGTACTTGCCGAGTACCTTTGAAATAAGCTTGTTGCACAGCAGCATTGCAAGGAACAATACAAAGCATATCGCCGAAGCATAGCCCATCTCGTAGCGTATCCAGCCGTAGTCGAATGCGTGAGTCATAATGGTGTGCGCCTTATAGTCTGTAGACGGGAAGCCTGCAAGGCTTCTGCCCACAAGGTCAACGGTAAAGGAGGAAACGATCTGCATTACAGCCGCGAACATGAGCTGCGGTCCCATTGAAGGGATAGTGATGTAGATAAGCTCCTGCCATCTGTTGCTTATGCCCTCGATAGCGCCTGCCTCGTACATTGATTTGTCGATACCCTGGAAGCCTGCACGCATCGCAAGGAAGCCTGCACCCATGGATACCCACAGCTGAACGATGATTACACAGGTGAGAACGTAGTTGGCGTCGGTCAGCCACTGGATAGCAGCTGTAGTGATACCAAGCTCGCTGAGGAGAGCGTTAAGATAACCGTATGCGTCACCCGAAAAGATGAGCTGCCATACGAAGTAGATGTTGCCCGCCATTGACGGCGCATAGAAAATAAGCGTAAATATAGTTTTGAGCACCGGATGAAGCTCGTTTATGAGCCATGCAAGGAAAAAGCTGAGCGCATAGCTGAGAGGTCCGGTAAAGATAGCGAAAATCAGAGTAGTTCTGATAGAGCCGATGAAAACGTCGTCCTCAAGGAACATGGTGTAGAAGTTCTGGAAACCGACGAATTTCGGCGGAAAGTGCGCCATATCGAAATCGGTAAAGCCGATAGGCAGCGACATACAAACGGGAATGATCGTAAACACGAGGAAGAACGCCATAAACGGAAGAAGCATAAGATAGCAGGTCTTGTTTCTCTTCATTTCGTGCCATGTGTAGCCCCATTTTTCTTTAAAGGACATTTTGCGCTCGTTGGGCAGCAAAATTTCCTTCTTTTGAGTTTCAGCAGCCAAAGGTTAACCCTCCATTCTTAATCTTCTTCGTCAAGACCGAGATTTTCTCGTTTTCTTGTAATTTCTCTGTTGATGTCGATATTGTACCAGCGAAGCGTCTCACGCGGATTTTCCTTGTCGTTAACGACCGCACGGAACGCGTTCATGATACTTCTTGTAACAACGTAAGCGGACGGAACAATGGGGATCTCCTCAAGCTGATCCATCTGACCGAGGATCTTTTCAAGGTCCTTGTTGGACCAGTTCAGCTCCTTGAGAGCCTCAATATTTGCGGAGTCAAAGCGTCCGAGAGGACCCATAACGCCTTCAACGTTCTGACCGTATTCAACCATTGTGTCAGTTTCAGTAAACCACTTGATGAATTCCCATGCAGTTTCCTTATCCTTGCAGTCGGAAAGGATGATAGCACCCGAACCGTTTGAGTTGGAAGCGTGAGATATCGTGCCATCCTCTCTTAAAGTACCGGGAACCTCACAGAAGTCCCAAAGTCCCTTTATTTCGGGAGCCGCAATATTAAGCTGGTTGTAGAATGTGCAGTAATTCTGGATAACGATAGGCGCTTCGCCCGTTCTGAAACGTGTAAATGCGTCGTATGTCTGGTCGAACTTGTATACGTTGTAGAAGTCTGTCCATGTTGCGAATGCGTCAACAGCAGCCTGTGTATCAAAGTTTGTAGCAGTCTGCTCCTCATTATAATAGTTTGTACCTGACTGAAGCATAAGCAGCGCAAAGGTGTGACCTGCTTCAGTTGCAGGAGAAATAGCAACACCGTTTACAACACCGGGAAGTATAAGACCGGGCTGCATATATTTTCTCTGGATAGCGGGAAGCATGTCAATAAGCTCATCCCATGTCTCAGGCGGTTCGGTGATACCTACCTGAGCAAGCATATCCTTGCGGTAGAACATCATCGGGAAGCTCTGGTTTATCGGAATACCATAAACATCACCGTTATATGTATACTGAACCATAGCATTTCTCTGGAAACGGGACTTTACCTCGTCAAAGCCCTCCATATCATTCAGCGGAATGATAAGGTCACGGACAGCTAAGTTAACGGGGAATTCACCGCCGACAAACAAAGCAACGTCAGGACCCTTGCCTGCAAGAACAGCTTCCATGATAGCACCCTGAACAAGGTTAATGGATACCTTGGTGTCATGGTCAGGGTTAAATTCAGCGTCAGCCATCTGCTTGATAACATTAGTCTGGTCACGGCCGAGAGAAACCCATACGTTGATGGAATCGCCCGTGGTATCGGAAAGAACGGTGTAATCCTCAAAGAACGAGTTAATGAATCCCTTGAAGCTGAACGCAAAGCTCTTGCCTATCTTGGACTTAACGGAAGTGAACTCGCCGTCAGCGGGAGCAAGCTCAATAAAGTCTATCTCAAGGGGCTGCTCACGATACTGTCTCATCCATGAAGAAACAGAAGCAACATTATCCTTGATAGAGTTATTGGATATCATATCGGGGATCTTGTTCGGCTTGTCAGCAGCCTTTTCAAGAACTGTCGCAAGTCTCTCAAGAGCAGCAGCCTCAGTACCCTTCTGATTAGCAAGCGCTTCAATATTAGCCTCTTCTTCAAGAAGCTGTTCGGAAAGCTGTGTAAAAACGTCAACGATCTCAGGTATTTCCTTGTGGATAAAGTAATCGGTATACTTATCCGGTGTAGGACCCGTTATCATAAGTATCTGCATATAATACTGGTTAGCAGTATACACAACGCTGTCGAGACGGCGCATCGACTCGCCTATCTCGCCCGGAATGACCTCCAAAGACAGCTCATGCTTGCCCTTTTCAAGATAAACATAAGCAGGATCGCCGTTTTCATCGCAGGGAACAACAGTTATCCAGTCATCATCATACTGGAATTTTATCTGTGCAAAAGCCTCGTTGGGAACCTCTCCGTCAATTCTGAGGCGGCGGTTGGTGTAAAGACCGCGAAGCTCGTTCTGACGCGCCTTGATACCGACCTTGTAATAGCCGGCAGTTTCAACATTCATTTCCCAGGTAATGGCCTGACCTGCAGTATCCCAAGTGCCGTCGCCTACTGTATTGTAGCGCTGTTTGGACGGATGGGAGGGTTCAGTAAGGTAAGAACCTCTGTCGTAAGTGGGGAAAAGCGTCTGGGAGTTTGTATAAGCATACTGCTCGCCCTGAAGCTTGATAACTTCAGCGCCGCTGTTAGCGGAAAGCTCGGAATCCGAAGGCTTGGAATACTTTTCATATTCACCGACATTGCAAAGCTTTATGTACTCAATAGCCACGGAAGCGCGCTCAGACTCAAGGGAGATCGTATGTGAACCTGCCTCGAGGTTGAAATAAAGCGGCTCGTTGAACAGACCGTCCACATCATTGATCATGGTCTTGACCCATCTCGGAGCCTGTACCTGAGGCGGACGGACCTCGTTATCCTTGGAGTCAACGCTTATAGGGTAAGCACTTGTCCAGATATGAGGGAGTGCCGCACGGGTAGCGGTGTCGTATGGGGACTCGCCGTCCAGCAGGATAGAAAATTCGGTTGTTGTAGCACCATCATCAAGCGGATAATAGCTCACCTCAAGCTGATAAGCGCCCGACTGGGGAACATCGACGGTAAAATCGACCCGACCCTCCTGATTTGACCATACCAAAACATTGTCCTTGCCCTCGAAGGTTGTCACTTCGGCTTCAGCGATATCGTCCTTACCGGAATAAACAAGCATCGCCTCAGCATTCGGGCGCGGAACATTTGCAATTTCGTCGTAGTATTCGCTGTAAGTTTTCTGCTTGACAAAAGCCGCAGCAGCTTCGTGGTAAGTCGCCGCCGCAGTAGCAGCAGGCTTCTCATCGTCGGCAAAAGCCGGGAAGCACGACATCACAGGAACACAAACGAGGACCGCAAGCGCCGCGGACAAAACTCTCTTAAAATTCGTTTTCCTTGACAACAGATAGACCACCTTTCATATAACCTAACTCGAAAAACCAACAGTTTGCACCATAAAACAGCAAAAACAGTGCAAACCATACAAGTTCAATGTGTAATCATAGTGATAATTACACAAAAATTGTGTTATACACCGATAAAAATATATAGAGTTGTATAATTATTATATCAATTTGCCTAACAAATGTCAAGTATTTGTCGTTAATTTTGTTCAAAAGCAAGCTAAAAATTACGTCAGAAATTATATAAAACGTTTAAGTAAAAACAAAACAGCATGTAATACTAAAAACCAATTAAACTGTAGACAAAAAATTGAGCATGATCCATATATGCAAGATTATGCTCAATTTTTTGTACAGTTTTTAAATTGTTTTTAGTATGAAACATTATCACACGCTGCTAATAAAAAAACGGCACTGTCCGTTCTGCATACGGACAGTGCCTATTGATGTTAGAATAACGTTAATTACAAATAGTAACCGTTGTTATACTTTCATGATTAGCTGATAATTCAGCAGGCAATTAGCCTCTCTTCTTAGCAACTACAGCAGCAGCAGCAAGAGCTACAGGGATAACTGCGAGAGCAACAGAAGCGTTACCAGTTGTAGGGTTAGTAGCCTCAGGAACTACAGGTGTCTCCTCAGCGGGCTCCTCAGCGGGCTCCTCTGTCTCGTCGTCAGCCTCGATTGTCTCGTCTGCATCATCATCTGTATCGTCGAGAGTCTCATCATCGCCCTCTACGCCAGCATCGGAAGTAGCATCGTCAGCCTCGCCAGCTGTGAGAACAACATCGAGAGAGTTCCAGTACCATGTGTTAGCTGTAGCAAGCTTGATTGACTGGATGTATGTTGCATAGTCGTTATCAGTCATAGCGCCATCCATGATAGCATCCCAATCGAAGGAGAGAGTTGTCTGAGTCCAATCGAAGTAATCAGTCTCAGCAAGGCTCATTGTGAGGTACTCGTTAACTACGAGAGCGCCTGCGAAGAGGTTAACGCCAGCCCAGTCATAACCTGTGTACTGTGTGTTCTCAGGAACATAGTAGTTTGTGTAGAGGTGCTGACCGAAAGCCATGTACTTGTCTGTAGCGCCGTCCTTATCTGTGTAGATAGCGATAAGTTTGTCAGCGTTGCCGTCTGCTGCGATAACAGCGTCAGAGTAGCTGCCCTCAGCGTTGCAGCCAGCCCAGTAACCATCTGTGTAAACCTTGTCAGGTGCGTTGGTGCTTGTAATGTAACCGATCTTGTCAGCAGCTGTGTTGAATGTGAATGTAACGGAATCATAGTTCTTAACAGCATCGTTGATAACAGCGCCAACATTCTTGTAGCCGTTGCCTTCGAGGTAGTCGATGATATCAATGTTGTTGGAGATAGAAGTCTTGAAAGGCATGAGAAGCGTTATATCAGTACCCTTGCCGTCTGAAATGCCCTTAAGAGTTACAGGTGTAACAGAATTTGCATCAGTATTTACAGCGATACTGCCATTGGAAATAGCTGTGTTGAAGTCAGCAATTGTTTTACTGTAATTCTCGCATTC
>JBJESH010000162.1:0-3468 GCA_051882695.1 Oscillospiraceae bacterium
TTTCTCACCCCTTGCTCCGTTTTTTTGACGCCTGCGGGCGAGGAAGGAATTTCGCGCTCTGCGGAGCGCGACCAAAGGCTCTGCCTTTGGAAACCGCAAGCTGGGCTCAGCTTGACCAGCTATGCTCCCGACGTTTCCCGAAGGGAAACTCGGAAACAAATGCGTCAGCATTTGTTTTTGAATGGCTGGCGAACTTTTTTGAGTCGCTTCGCTGTTTACTACGGAAAAATAGTGCGCTAAACTATAATTTACCACAATAATTACGAATTACGAATTACGCATTACGCATTACGAATTGAATAAGCTTTAATTTGTCACATCTCATTAAAAATCAGCAATTACGAAAAAACACGGTACTGCCGAAACAGTACCGTGTTTAAAAATCTGCTTAGCAAATTAACCAAGTGTTACAACAACGTCATTTACGTCCTTGAGCTTATCGGCAGGAATGAAGTTGCCGTCAAGCTTTTCACCGTTGAGGACGATGGATGTTACGCCGCTTTCAACGTGGTTGGGGTTGTTGAAGGTCATATTGAGCTTTTTGCCTCTGAACATCTTATTAACAGTATAGCATGCCCACTCGGAAGGAATTGCAGGAGCAACTACCAGTCCGTCAGCGTTAGGACGCATACCGAGGATACCCTCTACGCAGCCTACCATTACTGTGGAAGCTGTACCTGTGAGCCAATGAACGTGTGAACGTCCCTCGAAAGGTGAGCGTGTGGACTCGGTAAACTGACCGTGAGCATAAGGTTCTATAACACGTATCTCAGCCTTGTCGTTCATAGCGGCAGGAGAGGATTCCATGAAGTATTCAAACGCTCTGTTGCCGTGGCCGAGCATAGATTCCGCAAGGATAGCCCAACCCTGTGACTGAGAGAAGATACCGCCGTTTTCCTTTGTATCCGGGTTGAAGATGTGCATGAGCGCACCGTCAAAGTAATTCTTAACGTAAGGAGGTTCAAGAAGCTTTACACCGTAAGGTGTGTTGAGTATCTCGTGAACGGAGTCCATGGACTTTTCAGCCTGCTCCTTTGAAGCAAAGCCGGAAATTACGCCCCAGCTCTGAGGATTGAGCCACATATTTGCTTCGGGGTCTTTCTTTGCGCCGACAACAACGCCGTCTTCGCGGATACCGCGGATCCATCTGTCCTCGTCCCAGCACTTAGCAAGAGAAGCGCCCAGCTTGCCCTGTACCTCGTCGATATACTTGATATATTCGGCATCGCCCTTTTCCTCGGCGTAGCCCTTGATCACGGACATTGCATAGTAAAGCTGGAAGGCAACAAATGTGGACTCGCCCTTCTTGCCCATACGGAGACAGTCGTTCCAGTCAGCGTGGAGACCTGCGGGCATATCGTGGTCGCCAAGGTGGTTCATGGAGAAGTCGATAGCTCTCTTCAGGTGGTTGTAAACAGTATCCTCGCCGCCGTTGGAGTATACGATAACTTCATCAAGGAATGACTTGTTTCCGCTTTCACCGATGTACTTGGAAATCGTGGGGAACAGCCAGAGTGCGTCATCTGCACGGTAGGAGGGGTGACCTGTTTCCTTAGCGTATACAGAATTCTCATCGTTCTCATCGGGACAAGTCTCATGACCTGCGTTGTGGTTGAATTTAACCAGCGGCAGACCTGCACCGTTGTCTACCTGTGCGGAAAGCATAAAGCGGATCTTATCGGCAGCCATTTCGGGGTCAAGGTGGATAATACCCTGAATATCCTGAACAGTATCACGGTAGCCGTAGCCGTTTCTCAGACCGCAGTAGATAAAGGAAGCTGCTCTTGACCAGATAAATGTGATAAAGCACTGGTAAGCGTTCCAAACGTTTATCATATTGTTGAACTCTGTGCTGGGGGTGTTGATCTGGAAGTTGTTCAGCTTGCCGTGCCAGAAGTTTTTAAGCTCCTTGATCTCGGCGTCAACCTTGCCGGGAGTCTTGTATTCGTTGAGGATCTCTGTTGCCTCTGCGTTGTTTCTCTGACCTACGATGTAGATAAGCTCGATAGTTCCGCCGGCGCCAAGGGTGATAGCGCTCTGGAGTGCGCCGCAGGCATTTGCGTTGTAGTTGAGAACATTGTCGCATCTGCCGCTTTCAACAGCGATAGGATTTGCGAGGGTGCGGTATGAACCGATAAAGTGGTTAAGATCGCCGTTATATCCGCAAACGTCTGCGCCTACCATACCGAAGAAACGCTCCTTGTGGTTTGAGCCTGTTTCATCTTTGCCGCTGTTTTCGTTAATGTGCTGAACGATCTTGTTTTCCTCAAATGTAGTTCTGGTGATGAACTGTGTGTACTGGAGATTTACCTGATCCTGCTCGTAGTTGTTTTCGTTGGTGAATTCGCAGAAGCCATAAACGGAAAGCTTTCTTTCCTTGCTTGAAAGGTTGGTGATAACAGCTCTCCATACCTCATAGGTTTTTCCCTTAGGAACATAATATGTAACCTCGGATTTAACGTCTGCATATTCTGCGGAAATAACTGTATAAGCGGTACCGTGGCGGCACTCGCTCTTGTATTTGTCAAGAGGCTTGCCTACAGGCTGCCATGAAGCCGACCAATAATCGGCAGTATCGTTGTCGCGGATATAGATAAATCTTCCCGGAAGAGCAACGTTTGTATTGAAGCGGTAACGGAGGATACGTCCGTTTGCGCCTGATTTTACGAAGCTGTAACCCTCGGCATTGTTTGAGATCATTGCGCCGTATTCGGGGTCGCCGAGATAGTTTGCCCAAGGTGCAGGTGTATTGGGCTTGGTAATAACATATTCTTTTTTCTCCAAGTCAAAATGTCCGTAATTCATTGAACACACTCCTTCATTAAAAGCCAGATTGAGGCAATACATTCATATCAATATGATATCATTAATAACTAATTATTGCAAGGGGTAATTAAAAAAATTCACAATTTTAAACGTTTTCGTTAGGACTTTCTGCAACGAAATGCTGAAAATCCGAAGAAGTGCATATAAATTTTGCATATTTTTTAAAATAACACTTGACAAATCTATACTAAAATAGTATAATTTAATCAATAAAACAGGAAAGGATGTTTTTTATGGAAATTGTTGTTAACGGCGGCACTATCACAGAGGAAGAAAAGAATAATTATATTAAACACGTTTCTGCAAAAGAACCCGGCAAGGAGCTTGTTTATCTTGAAATAAATCTTGACGGGGATTATGTTGATCTGAAGTACAAATTTGCAGATGTGCCCTTTGAGCGCATCAGGCGTGTTACAGGCTATCTGACGGGAACTCTCGACCGTTGGAACGACGCAAAGCGTGCGGAGGAAGCGGATCGTGTAAAGCATGGTATCTGTGACTGCTGTCACTAATGAAACGATGCCGTAGTAATGGATGATTATTGTTGCAAATCTTTCAATTTGTGGCTTGGTGACGTTAGTTTGAAATGACGTTAATATCAGGAAAACCATTGTAGGGGCGGCGTTTCGCCGCCCGTGGTTT
>JBJESH010000163.1:0-3440 GCA_051882695.1 Oscillospiraceae bacterium
ATTCACATGAGCGATGAAGTCAAAAAGGCACATGATGAACTGCGCTCGTTTATGTTTGCCAATGTATACAAAAATTCTGTGGCAAAAGCCGAAGAAGCCAAGGCAAAGGCTTTGGTCGAAAAGCTTTATCTGTACTTCCTGCGCAACCCCGAAAAAATGCCGGAAGAATACAAAAAAATCATGCAGAAATTCGACAAAGAACGTGCTGTGTGTGATTATATCGCAGGTATGACGGACGTTTATGCAGTAAACCTGTACAATGAATTGTTTATACCGAAAGGCTGGAAAATTTAATGGCATTTCCTGACCAGTTTATTCTGGAGCTTAAACAGAACAATCCTATCGACAGCGTGATGTCGTCCTATGTGAGCCTTATCCGCCGTGGAAGGAACTGCGTTTGCCTTTGCCCTTTTCACTCGGAAAAATCGCCCTCATGTACGGTTTATCTTGAAAACAACAGCTTCTACTGCTTCGGCTGCGGCGCAGGCGGCGATGTGATAACTTTTATAATGAAAATCGAAAATCTCGATTACGTTGAGGCAATAAAGTTTCTTGCCGACCGTGCGGGAATGCCTATGCCCGATGACGCTAAAAACAACGAGAGCACACGGATAAAGTCCCGTGTACTTGAGATAAACAGAACTGCGGCACGATTTTTTTATGACACGCTTACCCGTTCCCCTGACGGAGAAAAGGGTCGGAGATATTTTTCCGAGCGGCAGCTTACTCCCTCAACGATAACCAAGTACGGTCTTGGATATGCTCCCAACGACTGGTACAGACTTTCAAATTTTCTGCGTTCAAAAGGCTTTTCGGAAGAAGAGCTTATCACTGCAAATCTTTGCGGACGCGGAAAAAACGGCGGCGTTTTTGACCTTTTCCGTGACAGAGTCATGTTTCCGATCATCGACCTGCGAGGAAATGTTATCGCTTTCGGCGGCCGTATCATCGACGGCAGCGGTCCGAAGTACATAAACAGCTCCGACACGCCTGTTTTCAAGAAAAGCAGAAATCTTTTCTCACTGAATTTTGCAAAGAGATCCGAGGAGAAGCGGCTTATTCTTGCAGAGGGTTATATGGACGTTATTGCCATAAATCAGGCAGGCTTTGAAAATGTGGTGGCTACTCTCGGTACTGCCCTTACTCAGGAGCAGGCGCGGCTTATGTCCCAGTATGCGGAGGAGATAATTATCGCCTATGACTCGGACGGTGCAGGTCAGAACGCTACTCACAAGGCGATAAATCTGCTTTCCGAGGTCGGAGTCAGAACAAAGATAATTCACATGGAGGGGGCAAAAGACCCCGACGAATACATAAAAAAATTCGGTGCTTTGCGCTTCAAGCAGCTTTTGGACAAATCCGGCGGCGCGCTGGAATTTGAACTTGACAAGTGCCGAAGCGGTCTTGACATTTCTACTGACGACGGCAAAATCGAGTACCTCAAACGCTGCGTTAACGTGCTGGCGGATATCACCTCACCTATTGAGCGTGAGGTCTACATCGGCAGGCTTGCTGACGAAAATAAGGTAAGCAAGGAAATGCTTTTGCAGCAGGTTGACGGAATTATCAAGCGCAGGATAACCAAGGCGAAAAGTCAGGAATGGACCGAAATACGAACATTTCAGAAGCAGCTTCGCACCAATCCGGATTCCTACCGTCACCCTAAAGAATACAAGGCAGAAGCAGGGATAATTTCTTACCTTGCAAACCATCCCGATGAGGCTGACTATATTGCCTCACAGGTCTCACCCGACCGCTTTGTGACGGATTTCAACAAAAAAGTATATAGTGTTATGCTTGAAAAAATAAGAAATTCGGCTTTTTCCGATATTCTTTCGCTGCAAAGTGAATTTACTGCCGATGAAATGGGTAAAATAACCGAAATTGTAATCAATAGTAAAGATGTAAATATTAATAGAACTGCTGTTGATGATTTTATTAATATTCTTATTTCAAACGCTGACAATCCCGCAGATATAAAGGATATGTCAAACGATGATTTTTTGAAATATATTCAGAATTTGAAAAACAAGAAGTAAAGAAAGGATGACCGTTATGGCAAACAATAAAAGGACTATTGAAAGTCTTATGGAGCAGGGCAAGGCAAGCGGCAAGCTCTCCACCAAGGAGATAACCGATGTTCTTGAGGAGCTGGAATACGATGTTGACCAGATGGAGGCGTTTTACGACAGCTGCACAAATCTCAACATTGAAATTATTGAGGACTTCAATATCGACACAGACCTGTCGCTTCCTCTCGACGCTTCCGCCGACGACCTTGAAATGTCCCTTTCAACAGAGGGCATTGCCATTGACGACCCGGTCAAGATCTATCTTAAAGAGATAGGACGCGTTCCGCTGCTTACAGCCGAGGAGGAAATCGAGCTTGCCGAACGCATGGCTCAGGGCGACCCAAAGGCAAGAAAACGTCTTTCAGAAGCTAACCTGCGACTTGTCGTTTCAATTGCAAAGCGCTATGTAGGCCGCGGTATGCAGTTCCTTGACCTTATTCAGGAGGGTAATCTCGGTCTTATCAAGGCAGTTGAAAAATTCGACCACACCAAGGGATTCAAGTTCTCAACCTATGCTACATGGTGGATAAGACAGGCTATTACAAGGGCAATTGCAGACCAGGCAAGAACTATCCGTATCCCTGTTCACATGGTTGAAACTATCACAAAGGTCAAAAAGATTTCAAGCCAGCTTCTTCACAAGAACGGTCATGACCCCTCTCCCGAGGAGATCGCCGAAGAGCTTGAAATGCCTGTTGAGCGCGTCCGTGAGATAATGCGTATCGCTCAGGACCCTGTTTCACTTGAAACGCCTATCGGCGAGGAAGAGGACAGCCATCTTGGCGATTTCATTCCCGATGATGACGCTCCCGCACCTGCCGAAGCAGCTTCACTTATCCTGCTCAAGGAACAGCTCGGAGAGGTTCTTTCCACGCTTACAGAACGTGAAGAAAAAGTTCTCAGACTGCGTTTCGGTCTTGAAGACGGCAGAAGCAGAACTCTTGAAGAGGTGGGCAAGGAGTTCAATGTTACCCGTGAACGTATCAGACAGATAGAAGCAAAGGCTCTCAGAAAGCTCAGACACCCCAGCAGAAGCAAAAAGGTCAAGGATTTTCTCGATTAACCGGAAAGGAGTTTCGCCGTAAGGGGCGACCCCTTTGTCATTTCGTTAGCACTAATTAGCGAAATGCTCAAAGTTTGTCGCTCGGTACCGTTAAAACTTCTTTATCGGTACTTACCTAAAGCGGCAGAAAATAAATTTTATGCACATTACTTTAGAAGCAGATTATGCTATACGGATAGTCCACTGTCTGGCGAAGTCAAAAAAACGGCTCGACGCAAAAACAATTGCCGAACAGACGACTGTTACGCTCAGATTTGCATTGAAAATTCTCCGCAAGCTTGTTGCAAGCGGCATTGTAAAGTCGT